>JAABPZ010000023.1 GCA_011391755.1 Methanothrix sp.
TGGAAGCGATCCTGGCCGTTTTGGAAGGAAAGATCCCCAAGGTGGGGGACAAGAAGAAGATGATTGAGCTGGGAACCCTTCTCAAGAAGACAGAGTGGGGCGTGATCTTTCCCGGCCTCGGTATGATCTATTCCCTGCAGGATAAGATGGAGCTCTTCGAGAGGCTGCTTGCTAAGCTAAATGAAATTACCACCTTCAAGGTCATCCCCATGGTAGGGCACTACAACATGCGCGGCTTTAACGAGCTGATGCTGGAAAAGACGGGCTTTATCAATCGCGTCTCCTTTAAGGGCGGCGCGGCGGCGCACGGTCCGGAGCACAGCGCGACGGCGGCAGCCAGGACATGCGACGCGGCTCTGGTCATCGGCTCAGATCCACTATCGTCGCTGCCCTTTGGCACGGCCCATGCCCTGGCCCGGCTGCCGCTTATAGCCATAGATCCGCGCCGATCTTTGACCACAAATGCCGCAAAGGTTGTCCTACCTTCGGCTATTTCCGGCCTGGAGACGGGAGGCAGGGCGGTACGCATGGATGGAGTGAAGATCAAGTTCGAGCCCATCATCGATACCAATCTGCTCTCGGACGAGCAGATCTTAACCCGTATCATGGAGGCGATTTAAATGACGGCAGAAGTGCAGGTCACCATAGTTACCGTGCAGGACATCTTCCAGGACGAGGCAGGAAGGAAGAGCCGGTTTTCCGATGAGTACAAAAACCTGAGCGCCCTGATCATTCTGGACAAGCAAGACATGATCCGCCTGCAAGCCAAAGACGGGCAGAAGCTGCTGGTGAAAAATGAGGTGGGAAGCGTAATAGTCGCCGCCCGGACCTCAGAGGACGAGATGCATGCGGGCCTGGCCTTCATGTACAACAGTCCCTGGTCCAATCAGCTCGTCTCCGACGTCGCCCCCGGCTGCAGCATTCCCGGCAACAAGCGCATCAAGGCTGCGCTCTCCACGACCGAGCAGGACATAACCCAGATATCCGAACTCCAGGCAAGGATGCAAAGCTGAGGAACGAACAATGAAAAAGGATCTCATCTCTATCTCTGATCTCTCCCAAGAGGACATTTTGCGGCTGCTGGAGAGCGCCGAGGCCTTTCGGTCCCGGCGGGGCTGGCATGGCCATCCGCTCCTGGGAAAAAGCCTGGCCATGATCTTCGAGAAGCCCTCCACACGAACGCGCGTCTCCCTGGAGGTGGCGGCGGCGGAGCTTGGTGCTCATCCCATCTACCTGTCGGCTGGGGAGCTTCAGCTGGGGCGGGGTGAGACTATCGCCGACACGGCGCGCGTGCTCTCCCGCTATGTGCAGGGCATCACGGCTCGCGTCTTTTCTCACAACACGGTAGTCCAGCTCGCGAAGCACGCCCGCGTGCCCGTGGTCAACGCTCTGTCGGACTGGGAGCATCCGCTGCAGATTCTGGCCGACCTGCAGACCATGCATCAACGCTTCGGAAAGCTGGAGGGGCTGCGCCTCGCCTGGGTGGGCGACGGAAACAATGTCTGTAACTCCCTCATTCTGGCAGCGGCCATTTTGGGCATGGAGATCACAGTGGCCTCGCCCCAGGGCTACCAGCCAAAGCCCCGCATTCTGGAGCAGGCCAGGAATCTAGGCGGCGGGCCAGAGGTTGTGGAAGAGCCATCTGCGGCAGCAGAGGGCGCAAACGTGCTGGTTACGGATACCTGGGTCTCCATGGGAGATGAAGGTCAGGAAGCGGAGCGCCTCAGAGTATTCAGCAAGTATCAGTTGAATTCTGAGATCATGGGCCTGGCGGCCCCAGAGGCCATCGCATTGCACTGTCTGCCGGCCCACCGGGGCCAGGAGATCACGGACGAGGTGATGGACGGGCCGCAGAGTGCGGTATTCGATGAGGCTGAGAACCGGATGCACACCAGCAAGGCAGTCATGGCCTGGCTGATGGGCGGAAGATAATTTGAATTAAGCTGAGCCATCAATGAAGATAGAAAGAGCCGGCCGATACAAGGATAAGCTCGATCTCATTTTCAAGAGAGCCGGGCAGGCAGAGGACTGGCTGGAGGATGTCTCCTCTGAGGTTTTTTTAGAGGATGACAAAACGAAGCTGGCATCCTACAAGGCATTTCAGGAAGCTGTCGAAGCTTGTATGGATCTGGTGGCAATGATGTGCAAGGATCTGGGGATCAAGCCACATGACGATTACGGCAACCTGGAGAATCTGGGGGATCTGACAGAAGGCTCAAAGAAGGTCCTGATTGAAGCCAATGGTCTGCGCAATCATCTGGTGCACCGGTATAATAAAAGGGATGATCAGCTCGCCCTGGATAGCATGAGAGGCTTGCTTTCCGGCATCATGGCTTTTGGCGAAGAGGTGGAAGCATGGCTGGAGAAGATGTTGCCGCCCAGGTAAAAAACGACCTGCTGTTTCTTCATGAACCCTTCTGGCAGGATCAAGTGCAGGGTGTGCTCCTCTACGGCTCCGTGGCTCGTAGCGATGCTGGACCGAGAAGCGACATCGACCTGTGCATAGTAGCCCCAAAGGCCGCCGATAAAGCCGCGCTCTGGAGAGAGTTCATCTCGCGTCTTCGTGACAATCGCTATGATGTGCGCATCTTCGAGCTCTTGCCCCTGCACATCAAGATCGCGGTGATTGAGGAAGGACTCGTGGTGTACGCAAGGGACATCCTGGATCTTTACGAGTATTTCTATCCCTTCCGGCGCGAATGGGAGGACCAAAAGCACAGGCAAGAGGTGAGCCCAGAAGAGATGAGGGACCTCATCCAGGCGTCGAGGAGGCTGAGGGCCTCCGGCTGATGTTGAGGGGATCGCAAAGTTCTAGTAGAGCACAGTTCTTTTATGTGGCCAAGCCTTACAGTGGACGGCACAAACGCGGGGGTTGCCAAGTGGTTAAAGGCGCAGGGCTTAGGACCCTGTCACGAAGGTGTTCGCGGGTTCGACTCCCGTCCCCCGCACTAAACATCTAAATATTTAAAGAAAGGAATTGATATGGAAGATCGGCGTGAAATGATACGGAATGACCTCCTTTACGGAGGCGATGTCAACATGCGGGGCGAAGTTGTCTAGCGTGTCCGCAAAGAGGAGTACGAAACACTCAAAAAGCGCCTAGAGGATATCTTTGACGATGGCTCCGTCTGCCAGAATAGCGATTGACTCGACTCTGACATCTTATTCACTTCCTGCTCAGATACCTACGTATGCTCATCTTTCGCCCGCGCAGGAGCTTGTCACCTGCTCGCCCATTCTCCTCAACCCCTCTACCAGAGCTTGCGGATGATGCGAGCCGCACGCCGCCCATCTCACTCCAGACATCCCTGAGCACCATTGTAGCAGGGCCGGCGCTCCTGGGCCTGGGTGGCCTCGATGCCGTGGGCGGCCCCGTCCGCCCGGCTGCCCAGGCGCGCGCGTGAGCATTTCCAGCATCACTAACTGGTTGGCCTCATTGTCCTTCGCCTGGAGGATTCGCAAGTAAGCAGGCGGACCGGACGGGAAACCCTCGTTAGGTTCTATCTTCTGCTTGCTCTTAATGATGGGACACGATTCTCTTACATCTTGGGCATCATCGCGCCCATGGGCATCGTTACTATTCGCACCAGGGATAGGTTATTTATAGAAATGGATTATTTAACAAATGCGCAGCTTATAGTAATAAATAATGTTTAATCTATAAAAGAAATCGGTGATATCGATGGACGTTTTACTATCCATTAAGCCAAGATTTGTGGAGGCTATTATGGATGGGCGGAAAAAATATGAATTTCGCAAAAGTAAATTCGCTAAAACAGATATAAATTGTGTATATATTTACTCAACCGCCCCTATTAAAAAAATAATGGGAAGTTTCAAGGTAAATAATATAATTGAAGGCAGTCCAAGAGCTTTATGGGACCAACTAAAGGATGATGCGGGGATTTCTGAAGACGAGTTTTTTGACTATTTTAGGAATAAAGAAATAGGATTTGCTTGGAAGATAACAGAAGTGGAGAGATTTGAAATTCCATTGGACCCAAAAATTGTATTTCCAAATTTTATCCCGCCTCAATCCTTTTGTTACGTCAACTACCACGGCCTAAAGTCCGTGGCTCGCGACTACGCAAAAAGTCGTGTCGCTATCGGCTGGTTGACATTTGGGTAGCGAACCCGCAGAGTTTCACTCAACTCAGGCAGCCTGCTAAGCGTGGAGATCTTAACGCTGTTGTTGCTGAACCTTTCCGTTCACGCTCAGACCATCCTCTTACGAGGATCATGCCACGCAAGCGATTGATTCACGTTCACCGTCTCTCTGAAGTAGAACTTCAGTGCCCTACCTTCCGTTTAGAAGGCGTGAATCGGTTTCCTGGACGTGCCAGGGAACTAAGATCTAATCATCTTGAAACTATATCAAATCGAGCAGCTCGGGACGAAAGTAATCTCGCAAGGAACTCGATTCATCCGCACCCTGAAGGATGCGGTCTTCTCTGCCCCTTGACCCCAAGAGATAAATGGTTGCAACGCGAAAATCGTCGAAAAATGTCTGAGGATCTCTCAGGGAAAGGGTAATAGATGAGCATGTCGAAAGAATGGCCAATAGGAGAACTCGTATGACTCTAAAAGTAGAAATCAAGGATAACAAGCTATTCATAGAAATTGACCTGGAAAAACCAACGCCATCGTCATCCGGTAAAACCCTTGTTGTTGCAAGTACACATGGGAATATCGTTACTACCGCTAAAGTTGATGATAAGCCGATCACCATCGGATTGAATGCTTATATTAAGCCTTGAGCAACCGCAGAGTTGCTCTATACCATGTGGCTGGCTCAGGTCGAGATGAAGGTAGAGGAGGGTTATGTTTCTCGACCATCGGCCCCTCGTTTGTGAGCTTTAAGATGGGCCTGTACTTAACTCGTTCGAGCATATGCCTGAGGGCAGCTGCGCTCGGCCGGTCCGTCCCAGGGGAGTCTTTCTTGGCCCGTGTGGCTTTTTGCTGGCGGTTTCACTTGGAAGCGTGGCAGTTCTTAGAAAGCTCAGTGTGTAGAGAGACATAGGGTTTGATTTTTACTCGTAAACTCGTGCGGGGTTCCCGTCCCCCTGCACTAAATATCTAAAGAACGTAAAGGGATTGATATGGTGGATCGGCATGAAATGATACGGTACGACCTCCCTTACGGCGGCGCTGTCAACATGCAGGGCAAAGTTGTCTGGCGTGTCAGCAAAGAGGAGTACGAAACACTCAAAAAGCGCCTAGAGGATATCTTTGACGATGGCTCCGTCTGCCAGAATAGCGATTGACTCGACTCTGACATCTTCTTCACTTCCTGCTCAGATACCTACGTATGCTCATCTTTCGCCTGCGCAGGAGCTTGTCACCTGCTCGCCCATTCTCCTCGACCCCTCTACCATAGCTTGCGGATGATGCGAGCCGCCCGCCGCCCATCCAATCTCCGGACATCCCTGAGCACAATTACCGCAAGGCCAGCGCATCCCGGGCCTGGGTGGTCTCGATGCCGTGGGCGGCCCCGACCGCCCGGCTGCCCAGGCGCGCGCGTGAGCATTTCCAGGATCACATTTATATTTCAATGCGCCATTGCTTATCCATAAGTGGGTGAGGCGCAAAGATGAGAGGGATGCTTTTTGCGATGCTGTTGGTTTTTGCTTGCATCGCTGCCAATATGGCTGCCGCAAACGCAGATGATGCCGCAGATGTCGCAATGACCAATGATAGATTAGCTCAGAACTTCACAGAGCATTCCTGGATATTCGTCAACGGCTACCTGGAAGAGTCGAGAATCCTGCAGACCCAAGACGGATTTAAAGGGCAGAAGATCGCCCTCACCACGAGTGGAAGCGGAATGGCCACCAGAACCATCGACTCGGAGGTTTTCACCAATGTGCCTGTGACAATAGAAGGCCGCAAAGCGATGATGGATGAGGCATCGCTCACCATCTCTGCCAATTATGATTACCGGCCCTACACTCCCCCCCTCACCCAAAGCGACCTAAGAAATGCTCTCTGCGCCAAGAATTACGAGGTGGGCTCGGTCTTTTCTGAGACCTACAACATCGACAAAGACCTCATAAAGGATACCAAGATTTACCAGAATGACAGCTTCTCCGTTTATGAGATCAGCTCCGAGATCCAGGGGACCGCCCGGATCGGCCAACGGGTGCAGAAGAATGCTAAGACTGTGCCGTCCTTCATAATGGGCGGAACATACATGGGCTACGCGCAGATAAGATCGGAAACGATTGTGGGAGATACCTCCGTTTTGACCTTGCCCTGTCCATAAAACCACAGAGTCGCAGAGCGCACAGAGGACGAAGGAACGGAGACGACTCTCATCCCGGATTGGGGACCATTATTTCGGCAACGGACCGTCTTTAAATCACGGCCGCACTGTGAGCCGCGGCTACTGCCCCGCGCATCTCTCCCAGGCCCGGGGAATAGTGCAGGTGGCTTATGCAGCGGCAATCCGTGCAGCCAAAGCCCGGCACAGGAACGAGCTGCTTTCCGATATCATTCGCGATGTAGCATTCCAGATTCTGGGAGGTTTTAGTGATGAACACCTCCTGGACGAAAGTG
>JAABPZ010000211.1 GCA_011391755.1 Methanothrix sp.
CCACTATGTAGCGCACGGCCAATGCCTGGTTGGCAAAGGACATGTCCATGACCTCGGGAGGGTGGCCGCAGGCAGCAGCCAGATTGATGAGCCGGCCTTCCGCGAGCAGGTAGAGCCGACGCCCATCGGGCAGTTTGTACTCGGTGACATTGTTTTGCACCTCTGCTTTTGCCGCGGCCATCTTCTCGAGAGCAGGGATGTCGATCTCCACATTGAAGTGGCCGCTGTTGGCGAGGACCGCCTGGTCCTTCATCTGCATAAAGTGCTCCTTACGAACCACGTTTATGTTGCCGGTAAGCGTGACAAACAGATCTCCCAGGGGCGCGGCTTTATGCATGGGCATGACTCGGTATCCGTCCATGGCCGCCTCCAGGGCTTTTCTCGGCTCGATCTCAACTACGATTACGTTTGCTCCCAGACCTTTGGCGCGCATGGCAAATCCCCGGCCGCACCAGCCATAGCCGGCCACGACGACGGTCTTGCCCGCGAAGAGGAAGTTGGTGGCCTGCATGATGCCGTGCAGAGTGCTCTGGCCGGTACCGTAGCGGTTATCGAACATCATCTTGGTCTCGGCGTCGTTGACGGCGACGACCGGATAGAGGAGAGCATTGTCCTCGGCCATGGCCCGCAGGCGCACGACACCGGTGGTGGTCTCCTCGCAGCCGCCGAACATCTGCGCGGCAAGCTCCGGCTGCTCCTTGTGGATGATGGCGATGGTATCGGCTCCGTCGTCCAAACTGACGTTGGGCTCTAGCTCCAGGGCTTTCTTGATGCAGTCGTAGTACTCCTGCTCGTTCTCGCCCCGGAAGGCGTAGACGTAGAGGCCCCGCGCCGCCAGAGCTGCTGCCACTTCATCCTGCGTGGAGAGCGGATTGGAGCCGGTGACGGCCACCTTTGCGCCGCCTGCCACAAGGGTGGTGATGAGGTTGGCCGTCTCCACTGTGACATGCAAACAGGCCACGATGCGCGCACCCTTGAGGGGCTTTTCCCTCTCGAACTCCTCTTTGATCTTCTCCAGAACAGGCATGTGTCGGCGGGCCCATTCGATGCGCTTTTCTCCTTCTGCGGCGAGGCTTGGATCCTTGACTACGCTTTTATGCAAAATAAATCACCTTGAAATTTATTTAGTTAACCTGAGGAAAGAGACCTTTTTTCAGATACTTAAATCCAACCCCGGTTTCCTGGATCTAGCCGGAATTCTTCTGAAGAAGGACAGCTCTGCTAAATAGAATCTTAGGTCGAGAGATCAGTAATAGTCCTGTGGACTGTGCAATCTCTACGGTCTCTTCAAAAGAGGACTCTGATACGTGAAGCTTTGGCTCGACGATCAAAACCCTTCCCTGAGGTTTGATGAGGGTAGCGACCTCATTTAGAAAGCCGAATCTATCTGGGACCTCATGGACCATGTAGAATGCCAGGGCAAAGTCGGCCTTTTCTCTGACGCCTATCCCGTCTGGCCGAGACTTATGCAGGAGGATCTGAGATTTCAATCCAGCGTCTTCGCTCTTTCGCCTCAGAATATGGAGCATCTCTTCCTGGATGTCCACAGAAATTACCTTTCCATTCTCCCCCACCATTTTTGCCATGGCCAGGGAGAACATGCCGGGACCGCAGCCCAGATCCAGAACAGTCTGGCCTTTTTCAATGTATTTTCCAATAATCCTATCCGGGTTGTGGATGGCTCTTCGCAGCCAATTATCGAGGAACCATGCATGTTGCCAGGAGCATATCCTGTCAGGCTCATTTATCATATGCTCATCTGCCATTTTTTTTTATCCTCCCAGAAGTGTAGCAGCGAGGTTTACCTCTTCTTTGTTCCATTCCCGGGCAAAAGCCTTTCCACCTCTCTTTCGAATTCTCTTTCGGCCTCGTCATCCTCAGCTTCGATTCTCTTCTGATTGAATATTTGATATTGCTCAAGAGCTAAGCGTTTGGCATCCACCATAGAGATGCGACCGCCGTGTTCTAAAATTGCCCGCTGGTTGAATTGCAGGAATGCATCCAGTTTCTCGCGCCAATCCTTCATGTAGACGGGCGTTTTGCGTTCAGCCTAGTCCTCAGCATAGTCCAGCCACATATTCACCAGGCGGTTGAGCTGTCCAATCTCACCCGGTTGCAGATAATTTTTAGCCACTACCACATCCGCCTGGCGAACCTTTGCTCCCTTCCAGCTAGTAAGTCCCATGTTGGACAGTCCAGCATCCGCTCGCCCATAAATCAGCTCCGCAGCAGTTTGGCCGGTGATGGCCCAGTGAAGTTTGCTTTGCACAATCTTGAAGAATTCCTGGGTGCTTTCTGCTTTTGAATCATAGTCCACGGAAAGGGTGTAAATGTCGCGAACCTTCTGGTAGAAGCGCTTTTCCGAGGCTCGAATGTCTCGAATGCGCTCCAATAGCTCGTCGAAATAGTCTCTGCCAAAAGCGCTCTCTCCTTTCAGCCTTTCATCATCCATCACGAAGCCCTTGACGATGTACTCTTTCAAGCGCTCTGTAGCCCAGTGGCGAAACTGCACTCCTCTATGACTGTGTACCCTGTAGCCAATGGCCAGAATCATATCCAGGTTGTAGAAGTCCACCTGCCGTTCGACCTGGCGGATGCCATCGGTTTGAACTATTAGATATTTCCTAATAGTTGCCTGCAGAGCCAGTTCACTTTATCCGCTAAATAATCATGCTCCTGTCTTTGTCATGATTTGATCAATCGCCTCTTATCCTTGCCCCCTCCCTAACTCTTAAATAGCAAATCTGCCTCTAGGGGCCTATTCACAATCGTGAACTTTGCCCACACCCTTTAGGTATGTGCATTCAGAGGATGCGAACTTACCAGCGGGCGCGCGCTCGCCTGGGCTACCAGAAGCATTTTGCACAAGGACAGCCCAGTAAGCCGTTGCAGGAATATTTAATGGAGACAAAATGTTGATCGCCTTGCCGGACGGCAGCAGAAAAGAGATCGCCGGAAACGAAGAGCGCATTGAGGACATCCTCAAACAGTTAGGCATAAATCCCGAAGAGGTCATCGTGGCCAAAAATGGCAGGATCGTCTCGGAAGAGGAGACCGCCTGCGGCTCTGACGAGCTGAAAATCGTGCGGTTTGTGCACGGCGGATAGAAAGAATGATACTGAAAATGAGGCTCAATCAAAAGCATATTACCATTAATATAAATATTATTGGCGGTTGAGGAATTTCATGCTGAGCGATAACGAAAAAAAGCGATACTCTCGCCAGATCCGCCTCTTTGGCGAGGTGGGCCAGGAGAGGCTTTTGAGGACCAGCGTCTTCATAGCCGGAGCTGGGGGCCTGGGTTCCGTCATTTCCCTTTACATGGCAGCAGCAGGCTTCGGCAAGATTCGCATCTGTGACTGCGACACTGTGGAGCTCTCCAACCTCAACCGGCAGATACTGCATGGAAATGCAGACGTGGGCCGGGCCAAGGCAAAGTCGGCTTATGAGAGCTTAACCGGCATAAACCCGGAGATAGAGGTGGAGGCGCTGGTGGAGACCATCTCTGAAGATAATATCGATCAGCTCCTGCAAGGATGCGACATTATCATGGATGCCATGGACAACTTCC
>JAABPZ010000212.1 GCA_011391755.1 Methanothrix sp.
TCGTAGGACATGATGAGCTGGGCGGTCAGAAAAGCCAGGATGCTGCCTAGCAGTGCTGCAGGAGGGGCCAGGATCAGGCTCTCCAGCATGAATATCTTGAGAATCGACCGGCCAGTAGCTCCCATCGCCATAAGAATGCCGATCTCCTTTGTTCTCCTGCTTATTATCATTATCATGGTGTTGGCTATGCCAAAGCCGGCAATGACGAATATGAGTAGATAGAATATCCAGGAGAAGATCGACTGAGTCTGAATCAGCTTGAGGATGTCGGCATTCATATCCTGCCAGGATTTGGATTGGTAGCGAAATATGGAGTTGAGATCGGAGACGATGTAAGGCGCCTGGTAGATGTCTCTTATCCGAACGTCCACCTCGGAGACCACATCTCCCTTCCCCACCAGATCCTGGGCGGTGGTTAGAGGAATATAGACCAGAGATTTGTCTTTGAAAGATCCCGTCTCAAAGAGACCGGCAACTCTCAGCCGCATGGATATGTTTCCTCTGGCCAGAATAAAATCATCTTCAGGCAGTAGCTTCAGCTCCTCGGCCAGCTTGGTTCCCATGAACGAGGAAAACTTTCTGCTTTGTAGATCCTGAAAGTTGCCGATGACAATATCCGTTGCAACCTTCATCAGTCGGTCCTCATCCATCGCATCGACGCCCAGGAATTCGACTCCTCTTACCTTATCCTTGTACCTGGCGGCAGCCTTTCCCATCAACCTTGCCGAGACCGCTTCCACACCCGGGT
>JAABPZ010000213.1 GCA_011391755.1 Methanothrix sp.
TGTAGAGATAGATGTACTTCTCGTCCGACTTGGGCTGGACGTAAATGTGAGGATTATTCTCGACAGTTGTCGTGATGATCTCCTCCTCAAAGCCGCCCAAAAGGCCCATGAATACAACAATTACTGCCACGGCCAGCGTTACTGCGGCGATTGTGAAGAATGCCAGCTTAGGATTTCTGAGGATGTGACTTTTGGCTACGGTGAACTCGTACATTTTGCCTTCCTTGCTAAATCCTCATCCCATATCTTCATTTCAATTCGCTCAACCGTTTATGGCCAGAGCGGGATCAAGCCGGGATGCCTTCCAGGCAGGATACATGCCAGCAATCACGCTGAGCGCTGCTGCCACCAGCACTATTGTTAGGAAGCTCTCCGCATTGATCACCACGGGCAAAGTTATCTCCTGCCCACCGGGCGCTTGCATTTTGATCTCCAGGCTCCGTAGATAAAGGGCAACGACAAGCCCCAAGACGCCTCCCAGCACTCCGCCCATCAAACCCAATACTAGGCTCTCCATGAGGAATATATTTCTTATGTTCTTGCCGCAGGCTCCCATGGCCATGAACATTCCAATCTCGCTGGTCTTCTCATTGACCAGCATGTACATTACGCTGCCTATTCCAAAGGCGGCTATTATCATTATCAATAGCATAATCAGTCTATTCTGAAACTGTTCTATGGCCAGCGTCTTCAAGATCTCGGGGTAAAGCGTCTGCCAGCTTTCTGCCTTGTATCCCTGCCCCTGCAAATTTGCGGCAACGTCATCCGCTAAATAGACATCCTGCAGCTTAATATCGACCGAGGAGACCACATCTCCTTTGCCGGAGAAGTCTCTGGCTGTGGAGAGGGATACGAAGGCGATATTCTCAGGCCATCCCGTGGGCAGTCTGAAGATTCCCGAGACCACCAGGCTGCTGCCTCCTTCATCGGGAATGCCGGCAAAGATCGTCTGTCCCAACTTGACCTTCAGCCTATCGGCCAGCTTTTCCCCCAGGACCACCTTCTTGCCATTCTGGATAGAAGAGAGGTCACCCTGGAAGACATACTTTCCTATGTGGTAAATTTTGTCTACGTTGGCCGGATTTGCGCCAGACAGGGCTACGCTTTCCACGTTGTCCTTGTAGGTGAATGTCACCTCTGTGCCGAGATTGGGCGAAACGGCAATCACACCGGGAATGGACCATATCCTGTCCACGAGGCTCCTGTAAAGGTAAATGTAGTCATCTCCTTCCCTGGGTGTGACTGTGATGTGAGGAAGATCCTCTACGATTATATCAAAAAGCATACCCTGAAATCCATCCTGCATGGAGACGGATATGAGAGATATGGCCACAGCTATTGCAATAGCCGCCACAGATAGGAAAGTGCCTCTCCTTTTGTAGGCGATATGCCGCATGACTACAGAGAGCTCAAAGTCAGGAATGATGTTGGGCAGGGCCGGCACCTCTGCTAGCCTTTATGCCGCGTTATGGGTTATCAAGTTAGTGGATTGGTGGCAAGGATTATATAGTTTTATAACGCTTATTAGTTACATTATGGGCGAATTCATTCCGGATGGATCCGAACAGCCGAGCATCGATCTAATGGGCATTTTTTTTGAACACACCTGTGACGCAGAAGACGAACGAGATTGCAGTATCATGAAGCATTTAATCTTAGCCGAGATACGTCAGTCCAATGCTCCCGCCTGGGTAGCTGAAGAACTGGAAAAAAAGCTAAATTGCCGAGGATGCTGGAATGCTCTAGCCAAAAGAGCTGTGGTTTTCCTTGGTCCATGGCACCGGATAGATTTTCAGAAAAATCTAGAGGTTATGGGCCGGAAATCTGACAAATCCTGTAAAAGCGTGGGCCATATTGCTGGCATTTTAATCCAGACAAATTGCGGCAAACAAAATTAGCTCAAGTCGTTATTGTCGCGCATGTTTCAGATCGCACCTTGTATGCCGCATGGTAACCGACCTTTGAGTCTGCATGGGATCATTTTTGCTCACCTAATGATAGTAACCTTTAATTACTGGGTTGACTGTAAATCTCATAGTTGTAAAATGAGGGAAAATACATGTGTCAGATGGAAACGCCGATGGGAAAACATATGGGAATGGGAATGATGCATAACATGTGTGGAAACGAGGGTGGCTTTCCGCTTATTGGGGACAAGATGCCCAGGATGGAGGTGAAGACCACCCACGGCATGATGACCTTGCCCGATGCCTTCGCAGGAAAGTGGTTTGTGTTCTTCAGCCATCCCGCAGACTTTACGCCGGTCTGCACAACGGAATTTGTGGCCTTTGAAAAGAGGCGAGGGGAGTTTGAGAAGCTCAATTGCGAGCTAATCGGCCTGTCCATTGATCAGGTCTTCTCCCATATGAAGTGGACAGAGTGGATCAAAGAGAATCTAAAGGTAGAGATCAAGTTCCCCATCATTGCCGACGACCAGGGGAAGATTGCACAGAGAATGGGCATGATCCATCCTGGAAAAGCCACCAACACCGTGCGGGCGGTGTTCATCATTGATCCTGAGGCAACCGTGCGATTGATACTCTTCTATCCCCAGGAAGTGGGCAGGAATATGGATGAGATCGTAAGAGCCGTAAAGGCTTTGCAGGTTGTGGACAAGAACAAGGTAGCAGCGCCCGCTAACTGGCCCAACAATGAGCTTATCGGCGATCAGGTGATCATTCCGCCTCCCTGTGACGAAAAGACTGCGGCTACCAGGAAGACGGGCAAAGATATGGTCTGTGAAGACTGGTGGTTCTGCCATCGGAAGCTGTAAAAGAACCAGTTCATTTCATT
>JAABPZ010000214.1 GCA_011391755.1 Methanothrix sp.
AATTACTATTATCTTAATCCGATTTAGCCTTGCGGCACGGTCAAATGTCTTCGCCGGCTCAATTTTGACCCCCCTATATAAAGAAAAGCCGATTCGTTTTTGACCCCCTCTAAAAAGGAAAGCCTCCTCTCACCAGGTATGCTGAGAGAGGAGCTCTAAGGTGAAAACGAAGGCAGATATCTTTTCTGTAAAATACCTTTGGAATAAAGGAGGATACAGAGCCATATGAGCGAAATGAGGCAAGAACAACTCAACGGAATGGCTATAAGGAGCGGTCTCTCAAGACGCGCGTTGGTGAACTGATTTTAAAGAAATCGCAGTTTAGAGATCGTTCATTTCAGGAATTCGTGATGATGGATATCGCGAGATCCTTGGTGCCAAGATTACGGACATGGCCAATAAAGCAAAGATGGCGGAATTAGCTGCTGAACTCATCCCGGTTCGGCAGCCCGGCCAAGATCCCTGCAAAATTTGTATCTGCATTTTTCTTCTTAATTGCAGCCAGCTTGACGATCTCATCTCGGCTAATCTCTTTTCGGTTAAACGACGCTGCTTCCAGCAGCTTTTCCCCACGCTCCGACCTGACGATCACCGTGGAGTATCCTTCCTCGCTTCCAATCGAGCCTATGGAAATATCTGCCAGCAGGTTGACCAGATCACCACAAAACGGGCAACCTGCCCTCACCTGGCTCTTAAGCTCCCGTACAGGGCAGGAGTAATCTTTGCCGCCTACAGTCACTATGAATTTTCCTCTAGCGATCTGCGTCTTTTCGGCCTTATCCAGGTCGATGCCGAAAAGCTCTCTGATGCGATTCCTGAGGGATTCGTAATCAAAGCTTTCAAAGCAGAAGAGGCCTATGAGAAATATTTCTGCATCCGGAAATTTATCATTAAAATAGCCCTGCCTCTGCAATTTTCTGACCACACGGATCTGACAGGGCGTGCCGACCACAGCAATCCTTTTTTCCCCCTTCAGCAAGGCATCCAGGAGCGGGGCGATGACGGAGACGCGCACGTACTTCGTCCCCTTTGCCTGCAAAATCGATTCAGTTTCGTCAACCAAAACAGCATTCGCGCCACAGCTTTTATTTTTTTGGGCAACCACCGCCGCATCCAACAGCCCAGCCTCAATTCCTTGCAGGAGAATTGAGGTTACCATGCCCCCGTCTTGTCCCTCAATGTTGCTCTTGCCGGCAAACATTTCCCTGTTGACACCCAAATCATTATCAATCGTTCCACACAGGTATTCCTCTTCCATCTCTTTGATATCGGCACAGGACAGCGGGTAGATGTTTCTCCTTTTCAGTATGGACTTTGTGGGACAGACCAGGGCACACGCCCCACACGCAATGCAGTCTTCCGATAATTCTCCATAGGGCGTATCCACATCCCTGGAAACTCCTCTATTTTGAGCATTGATGGCACAGACGCCCACTAGCTCTTCGCAGATCCGGTAGCATAGTCCGCAAAGGATGCAACTTTTATCTTCCTGCAAGAAGCGTGGCTTGAAAATCCCATATTCTCTGGCAGTCTCCAGCAATCTCTCCTCCTGGGAAGATCGAGCTATGAGAAGCTCCAGGATCATCTTCCTAATGCCTGCCACTTCCGCAGAATCGGTAATTACAACAAGCCCCTCCTCTACCGGATAGTTGCAGGCGGTGACAAACTTTTTCCGGCCGTTTTTAACGATTTGCACAGTGCATAGCCGGCAAGACCCATAAGGCTTGATAGAAGGATGGTGGCATAGCGTCGGAATATGGATGCCGGCAAGCCTAGCCGCCTCCAGGATCGTGGCCTGACCGACATCCATCTCCATCTCATGACCGTCGATCTTGATCTTCAACCTGGTCATGCCTTATCACCTCTTTTTGCCTTCCCTAAACGGGTCAACGAAGAAGAAGAAAAAGACGGGGAAAGTCTGGGGGAGACCTTCTTGATGGCGCGGGTTTTAGGCGGACAGACATCGAAGCAAATGCCGCATCGAGTACATTGGGATTGATCTATGATACAGTTGCTGCCCTCCTCTTCCTTGATTGCTCCTTCTGGACAGTTCTTTTGGCACAGGCCACATCCGATACAGACCTTCGGCTCGATATAATAAGAAACAAGAGCTTTGCAGGCCAGAGATGGGCACCTTTTCTCGATTATATGGGCCGCATATTCATCGGGAAAGTGAGCCATAGTGCTTAAAACCGGATTGACGGCTGTGCGGCCCAATGCACACAGCGACGTCTTTCTCATCAGGTCGGCAATTTCTTTTAGAATTTGCAGGTCGCCCTCCTGCCCTTTGCCGGAAACTATGCCGTCCAGTATCTCTCGCATTCGTAACAGGCCCTCCCGGCAGGGCAGGCACTTGCCGCAGGACTCATCGCAGAGAAAGTCCACAAAGTAACGGGCCAAATCGACAGCACAGGTATCTTCGTCGATGACAATAATGCTGCCTGAGCCCATCATGGACCCAAGGCTTTTAAGCTCGTCGAAATCAACCGGCGTCTCTAAATGCCGGGCTGGAATTATTCCGCCGGATGGCCCTCCGGTCTGCACTCCTTTAAGCTTTTTTCCATCCGGGATGCCGCCTCCTATTTTGTAAATTATGTCGGCCAGGCTCATGCCCATGGGTACTTCCACCAGACCGGTATTGTTGACCTTTCCTACCAGCGAGAAGATCTTGGTTCCCTTGCTCTTTTCCGTTCCAATGGATGAAAACCATTCGGCCCCCCGGTTGATGATGACAGGGATATTGGCCCAGGTCTCCACATTGTTGAGGACGCTCGGTCGATTCCAGACGCCACACTCCGAGGTATGTATGTACTTGGGCCGGGGCTCGCCCACTTTTCCCTCCAGGGCGCTCATGAGAGCGGTTGACTCACCGGAGACGAAGGCTCCCGCCCCTCTATGCACGGATACGTCGAAATCAAATCCGCTGCCCAGTATGTTCTCGCCGAGAAGGCCCAGCTCTCGGGCCTGATGCAGGGCGAATTTGGCATTTTCCACGGCCAGAGGATACTCCATACGCACATAGATGTAGCCAGCATGCGCTCCCACCGCATAGCCTCCAATCATCAGCCCCTCCAAAACGCTATGCGGATTGCCCTCCATAAGAGCGCGATCCATGAAGGCACCCGGGTCTCCTTCATCGCAATTTACAATCACGTACTTGGGCTGGCCGGGAGCCCGTGCCGTCGATTCCCATTTTTTCCCGGTGGGAAATCCGCCTCCCCCTCTCCCTCGAAGCCCCGACCTTTTAATCTCTTCAATTACCTCTGGGGCGGTCATCTGCGATAAGGCTTGGGTCAGAGCGGCATAACCGCCTAGGGCGATGTAGTCGTATATATTTTTGGGATTTATTTGTATATTATTTTTTATTAAAAATCTCATCTGATGATTATAAAATGGGATATCATCTTCCCGTATTGCCTTTTGGCCAGTGGCAGGATCTGTGTAAAGCAGGCGCGCCACCAGCCCGTCTTTGAGAATTGTCTCCTCTACGATCTCT
>JAABPZ010000215.1 GCA_011391755.1 Methanothrix sp.
CACATTGATTATATAATCGCGGGCCAGGATCACGTGGATCTTCGCGCTGCTTTAGAGGAGTTGCATTCGCGCTATGGCGTGAAGGTGGTGCGTGTGGACGCAGGAGGCACCCTTAACGGCCAGTTGCTCCGCCAGGGTCTGGTCGCTGAGGTGAGCCTTCTCATCTATCCCAGCCTGGTGGGAGGAGAAAGGCAGAGCAGCATTTTCCGTGCTCCCGACCTGCCGTTTATTGCTGCGATCGTTGCTACTGCGAATCCGGTGACTGGCCAGGAGGGCGTGATCTCACTCAAGCTCATGCAAATGGAGAGACTCAAGGGCGATGTAATTTGGCTGCGCTATGAGGTCAATTAATTAGGTCCGGCCCAAAATGGTTAAATCTATATTTTCCTTCTTTTTGATCATGAATAAGATCTCAAAATTAGTGGCGCTTCTTGGCATATTCTTATTGCTGGCCTTCGTTGCAAACGCTCAGATGAACCGGGACAGCCCCTTTTTGGGGAGCAAGCTTCCCAGGACCGATGATCAGAACATGATGGGCCAGGGCCAGCAGTCCGCTTCCCCGATCATGATCTCTGAGCCCTTCAATAATCAAGCCGTCTCCGACCTGTCGATATCCGCAGATCAGAACAATACCAACTGCAATCAAGTCTCATTCCTGCTGACATTGACTGCATCCCCCAGCGGCTCCACCGGATATCAGCCGGTAAAGGTAAGAGTACTGGAAAACCGCCAGGGCACGCCCACTGCGGTTGCTGAACTGATTCTCCTCATGCCGGTCACGGGCGGCTCGCTCCATGAGACTATCGGCTTTTCCAGCACTACTTCCGAGATGGGTGGCAGTCGTACAAACGAGATCACTGTGACGGCAGATCCGGATAATCAAATCTCTGAGACCAATGAGAGAAATAATGGCCTGACCATTAGCGCAACCTGCCAGAGTTAGGTGCATAGATGATTTATTTTCTGAGAGAAGGGGCAGGTTAATAAGTAGTGGCTGCTTAGGATTAATTGATGGAAATGTCTGAAGAAGAAAAGTCCACTACAAGACAATCATTGCCGCAATTTATTCCCAAATTCAAAGGCAAGAAAGTCGTGATTCGTCTGCTCTCTGGAGGCCAGCCGGTCACTGGAACTATTGAATCGTTCAACTCTTATGAGATTCTCCTCTTGACCGCGAAGGGCGAGATATTGGTCTTCAAGCACGCCATTGCCACTATCGAGATCGTGGATGAGCCGCGAGGATATAAGCCAGGCCTTTAGTTTTTTTTTTGTATGTGTTTAGCTCCTGATCAATCATTCCTAAATTTACCATATGTCGTCCCGAATATTTGGACTTAATATACTCCGGCCGGATTGTTATATTCTTTATCAACTATTTATTTTTGATGAATACCCCGCAGCTTGCAACTTGGTACTTATTACCGGTATAATGCTGGTGAGATAACAAGTCTCTACTGAAGGCCGCCAAGGACCACCGGTAGCTGAGCCGCTAAATTACTGTTACGCCAGTTCCTTGGAGATAGACCTGTACGGCAAAGTAATTCCCTTGTTTAAAATCTCCTGTATCCCTGCAATATAAGTCAAGTTGCACTTGCCCTGAGAATCTACTGAGTTCCGGTTTGTTATTTATCAAGCTTCCATTGTAAGACATGCCTAGGAACCCCCAGCTCGTACTTGGATCTGTATCCCAAATATATGGCTGCACTGCGTTATCTCCCTTCTCATTGGAGCGATAGAGACTCATTCTAGTTATGACCATCGATTCGGGCAGGTTTAGTCTCAATTGAAAATGACCATCTTTGATTCCATCTGGTTCTTCACTATCCCCGACCATATCCGCATCAAATCCAACCCATCTGAGATCCTGGATAATCGGCATATAATACGTTGCACTGGCAAGAGCACTTGGTGATTCTTCATTCGTTGCTTGGGCGTAGGCACATCCCATAAGAAGAAGGATGAGCCCTATGCCAATTGTGCTAAAAATCTTCATCATTATCAAATACACCCAGAATATATATGGGATCTTTCTAATATTAATTATTTCTCATAAAATCCGATTTTGTGCTCCTCTAGCTCCATGAGTTCGAAGGCACGCGACCATACTGTATTGGGAGACCCTAGGGTTGGCCAAGGATATCGAGCACCTCAAGCTCGAGGCCAGGCTGGAGGATCTGACCGTGTGGCAGATGAAGAAGGTCAAGCAGAGTCGCAAGGGCTCCAAGACCTACAGCTACTGGAAGGCCTCCTGGCGCGAGGGCGGCAAGACGCGCAATGTGCACCTGGGGAGCAGCAGGAAGATGGATGCAGAAGAAGCCTTGCAGATGGCCAGGGAGAGGAAGGCGGAGGGGCTGGACTACCATGAGACAAGAGATTAGTGATCGTGCCCGGCATGCGGTCAAGGCCGGACGGCGCGATGCAAGCGCCCTGCGAGATGTCGCGGCTTTCTGGCCTGCGCCCCATCAGGATTACTGGGCGGCATCGGTCTCCCGCCGCCGGGTGTAGGGCTCTTTGGGAAAGACTGCCCATGTTTTCGAGAGTCGTGCAGTAAATGATGGCCCGGGGCACTGATTGATATTTCGGCCTGCTTCCTGTAGAGTCCCGAATGTTTGGACTTTATATACACCTGCCCGCAAATTACATTCTTTACTAACCATTTAATTTAGTCTCCATCAGATTCATGAACATTCCCAATTTGCATCCTTCCGGCAACCTTGACCAGAATGCAATTTCTGGCGTCTGTAGATACCATTTTGTATCAAGGGACTCATGAAATCTAACTGTATTATACCAATTCATGAAATTGTCAAAATTCTCGAACCTAAACCTGTTACGTTCATAAGTGTCATTCCATTTTTCCAGTTTTCCATTTGTCTGAGGATGCTTGACGCGAGCTTTGATGTGTTTGATTTTGTTCTCCTCAAGGAAGTCCTCAAATCTGCTATCAGCATCACCGTTCTTGTCTCGCTTGTTGGCATAGAACTGGGTTCCCCTATCGGTCAAAACCTCCCGAATACCAGTCAGCCAGCCAAATTCGCCCATGGCTTTTTTGAGGAGATGCAAAGCGTTATCCGTTGTTTCGGCATCGAACTCCCCGCCCGCGAGGATACGCCGCGAACTATCATCGAGGACCGCGCAGACTAACACCTTTTTCCCATCGTAAATGCTTGTATGCCAATCCAAATGCACCATGGACTGACTGTGCTTGCGCTCGAACCTAATCCAAGGTTTTCTACGCTTCGATTTATTGCGGTTCACATTGGCCAAGCCATGAGATAGCAGTTCCTTATGAATAGCGTTATGCGGGATATGCTTTCCATGCGTGAAATCAATGATCTTTTCCAGTCGCCTTGCGCCCAAATTTTGCTCTTTGTGGACTTCGAGTATCAGATTAACTGACTCTTCATCCAGGGTCTTTTTCTTTCGTCCAAATTTCTTAATGTTTAGGGGCATCTTGGTTTTCGTCCAGTGCATCCAGACAC
>JAABPZ010000216.1 GCA_011391755.1 Methanothrix sp.
CCGGTTGCACGGAGAAAGGTCCGAGTGTTGCGGATAAGAGTGCAGCAGAGCTCAAGAATCTATCCATTGCAGCAGCCGAAAACCTGACCAGTTACAGCATCAAGAGTTCAGTGACTCAGACGCTAAAGCTCAGTTCTGGGGGCAATGCAACTAATGAGAAGTTGACCACAATCACGGAAAACGCGGAGACGGTTGCCGTTGTAAACATGTCTAGCTTAGCGGCTCATGCCAGTGGCTCGACCAAGAACCAGATGGAATTGTCCGGCCAGCCTGCGAACACCAGCACCACAAGTGCCGATGTTTACCAGATAGGAAACTCAACCTATGTAAATGATGAGAGTGGCAATTGGACTCATCTTGTTGATCCGCGCTCTAAGCAAGAGGTTTGGGGCCCTGACAAAAATAATCAGGTAAAATCCATAGCAAAGACGTTTAATCTTTCCACTACAGAGGATCTCGGCACGGAGGCTGTCAGTGGTGAGGATGCCTACAAATTGAAGATTGTAACCGGGAGTGGGGATAACATTAATCTCCAAAACGCCGCTTTTGCCATAGCTGCTAAGGTGACTCAGTATCCCATGTATTTGCCCTCGGTCAACAGAACCGAGCTGAATGAGACGGGCAAGATAGAAAAGACGGTCTGGATCTCCAAGAAGTCTTACTTGCCTGTGAAATATCAAAGCCTCATGAGCTTTTCCATGACGCCGGAGATCATAGGCGCCTTGGATTCCAATACCGGCCAGATGAAGATGTTCAATCAATCGATTCGGCTGGGAGAAATATCGGTCCGCATAGAGACGAATGATCTGTATTATGACTTTGACAAGCCGACGGACATAACCCCGCCGGAAGAGGCCCTTTCCGCCCCGGTCATCACTCCCACCCAGATGCAAGCAAACGCAGCTGTGCAGGCCTGAAAAGTTTGAGAATGCATGCGTGAACCACTAGAGCGGCTCTTCCTCCGGGAAAAGCCCGTTTTAGCAATAATGGCCGTGGGTGAGATCGAGCACGCCTACGCCGCCCTGGTCGCCAAGCGCATAGACTCTACCTTTCCCCATACCTGCAGCATCTTTCGTGAGCTGGAAGCGCAGGGTTTGATCAAGTCGCACTCGGAGGGAAGGATCAATTACCTGGAGCTAACAGCGCGCGGCAAAAGCGTCGTCAAGGCCCTGCAAGGGCTGTCGGAATTGCTGAAAAGGCCGGATGCCATGAGGCAGAGGCTGGAGAGGCTGCAGCAACTGGCAGGCCATGCCGAGGGACAAAACGCGGGCTTTCGCCTGGGACCCTTGCGCCGGGATCTGGCAAAGATCAGGAGCCAGGGAGACCTACTGCTCCGAGAGGATGCAGAAGAACTGGATACGATGATTGCATCCATTGTGTGCAGATAATCCGTTTTATTTTTTTTAAAAGTAACAAACATTATTATGATTATATATATTTTTTGCCGAAAAATACATAATATTAAAGTTACGAAAGTTTTATCAGTATCTAATATGATATAGTAAACGGAGGCCGACAAAATAGTGGGGAAATAGGAGATGACGCGAAGAAATAAGCTGGAGATACTTGGCTGTATTCTCAATATCTGCAAAACGGATGGCTCAAGCAAGACCAAAATAGTCTACCAGGTAAACCTTAATTTTAAAAATGCCGGATTATACCTTGAATGGTTGACCTCGCACGGGTATCTGGTAAAAGAAGAACGGCTATACAAGACCACCTCTTCCGGCCATGAGCTGCTGCAAGATCTTAATTATATTAACTCTACAATAAATGAAAAATTGAATTCTCTTTAGATGCCAAAGCCCAGGAAATGAAGCAGTATCACCAGGAATGCCCCCAGGACTCCGCCGATACCGCAGATCAAGATCACCAGCCAGCTGTGGCCAATGCCCAGACCTGCTATGGCATCAGCGATATAAAGGATAACCAGCCCCATTATGGCATTAATTACGAAATTCTTGAGGGATCTCAGGATCAAGAATGCGCCAAAGACTATGGCTACGAATAATAATATAAGTCCTACATCGCTCATAGCATCAAATTGGGGCTCGCTAACTATTAGAATGTTTTTCTACATCCTATATCATACCTTTAATGTCTCCATTTCACTACCCAGGCGATGCAGCTCTTTTGTGTCCAGGGAAAGTGGATCGATATGTACCAGCATTATCGCGTTCTTCAGGGCGATCTCATCTCTCTGGGACTGGACAAACCGGAGCACAGTTTCGTAGTTGCTCTGGGTGATGAGATATCCCATTCCTTCCAGCAAGATGATGGGATAGGTGGCCCGGCCCAGGAAATCGGAGATCATATTGGAGAGCCGGGGGAAGTTCGTCGGGTCCACTGTCCTATATCCAGGCTCACTCTTTTGCGTAAGCCATATAACTGCATCTTCCGGCACATTATATCTTTCATTAAGGGTTTTTGGATTATAGCGGCTCAAGCACAGCCCTTCCATGCCGTGACTCACCAGTTCGCTGAAGAGCTCCAGGCTCTTTTGTGGCTTTTCCTCGGCAATAATGTAGGTGGTCCCTGGAATGAGGGTGATCTCATAGGGACTTCGTCCATAGCTCTTCATGAGCTCGGCCAGTGTCGCCGTGAGGTCGAAGGCAGGATCGTGTGTCTTGATGATCCTGGCCAGTCTTCTCACTGCCACAAAGAAGCTGCGCCTAGTCAGCACCAGGTCCCGGGGGATATCAAGAGATATACCGGACTGCAGAGCGCCTTTCATTTCCGGCTCGCAGGCGGCAACGGAATCATCTGAGGGCGGCGTCATCAGCTTGCCTGTCTCAAAGAATTCTCCTGAGGCTATTAGCTCATTGGCCTGCATAACTGCCTCTCTTCTCACGTCATCGTCAAGCTTTGAGAGCATGGCATCGGAGAAGGCCCGGAAGAGATAGGTGGAAAGGGGGCCTAATGAGAAAAGCAGTTCTTTGACCTCATTTATGCTCATAGTTATGCTCGTATGGACAAAATCCGGCCTTTCCGCCAGTATCAAATGTGACTTATGGCCCAAAAGCTCCATCTGGTAGACATAGTCCAGTATCTCCCTTTGCGGGATTTTGCCCTCGTTCTCTTTAATGAGCTGCTCAATGCTGTCTATGAGAATGATGCTGTTCTTGCTGGACTCAACGAATGACTTTATGGTCACATAGAGGAGTGGCAGATTTCTGGGAGAGATATAGCGATCGCTTCCTTTCTCATCGGAGAGTTTTATGATGGGTGTCTCTTTAAAGCCCCAGCGTCGCCTCACCTCCTCCGGGGCATCATGCGTAATGCAAAGCCCCTCCAGACCATGGGTGATCTGATCGGTGAAGACCTCATAGGCAATCTGTGGCACGACATAGATCTTTCCTCGCACTAAATCATATGCTGGACGGGTTTCCTTGACCGCTTCCATCACCGGCTTCACAGTTATCTGATCTTCCACAATCATTTTGGTGGCCGAGGATCCCA
>JAABPZ010000217.1 GCA_011391755.1 Methanothrix sp.
AAATTCCGGGGCTTCTTACCCGCCTGGAGTCGGAGGGCCTGAAGTACGAGCTTATTGACCTCACTTTGGGATAGATATTTTAAGATCTAAGAATGACTTTTCAGGTTTTGGCTCAGGCGGACCGCTCCCGCATACTATTACTGCCCCAGAGCGGCAGCAAGGTTCTTTTTGAGGGATATCTGCGTTTAAAGGACATGCCTCAGGGACCAAGGGTCTTCAAATTCCTGGTGAAAAAAGGTGATGAAGCCGAGAAATTTCTTCCTCCCGAAGACGCTTTGCGAATGCTGCGCAAAGCCGGTGCCATTTATCTTGCCCGGGGCGACGGCCCAATGGAAAAGAAGTTCATCGAGCTTCTGGCGTCTTATCAACTGGGCTACAGATTCGTGCAGGTCTGCAACCACTGCCTGGGCCAGAGAAGAGTCACTTATGTCGAGCAGGATGCTATAACTTACAAGGGCAGGCGCATCTGCGAGAATTGCGCAGCGGCTGAACTTTTGCGCGAGGCGGACTTTCGCGGCCTGGGCCGTGCTGCCAAGGCTCATCTGGCCAGGATCTTGAAGACACGGCGCAGCCTGGACGATGTGGTGGGCCTGCTATCTTTGCAGAGGCTGGAGCCGGAGCTGACCCGTTTTGACACCATCCCCGCCAGCAAGGAGGAGCCAACCCTGCCCCTGGAGTCCATTGCTCTGCCCAAAGCCCTGCGGGAGCTGCTACAGCGCAGACTGACCAGGCTATTGCCGGTACAATCCCGATCGGTGAAGGCGGGCCTTTTGGAAGGACGAAATCAGCTGGTCGTCTCGGCCACAGCCACCGGTAAGAGCCTCATCGGTGAGATGGCTGGCGTCAAGAATCTGATAGAGAATAAGGGAAAGCTGCTCTTTTTGGTGCCGCTCGTGGCATTGGCCAATCAGAAGTTCGATCAGCTCAGCGCCTACCGGGAATTGGGCTTTCAGACATCCATCCGCGTCGGGGTCAGTCGCATCCGTTTGGGAAAGGGGCGAAATATTCCCCAGAGCCTGAGCGCAGACATCATTTCCGGAACTTACGAGGGCATTGACCAGGTGATTCGCACCAAGAAGAGTCTAGGAAGGGTGGGCACAGTCGTCATCGACGAGGTGCACATGCTGGAGGACGCCGAGCGGGGGCACAGGCTGGCGGGCATGATCGCCCGGCTGAAGAATGCCGCCCCAAAGGCCCAGTTCATCTTCCTCTCCGCCACGGTAGGAAACCCGGCAGCGCTCGCCAAGCGCCTGGGCGCAACGCTGGTCGAGTATTCACTACGACCGGTGCCTATCGAACGGCACCTCATCTTCACCTCCGGGCCGGAGAAACGAAAGCTTCTGCGGGAGCTGTCCAAAGAGGCGCAGGCCCTGACTTCGTCCACCGGTTATCGTGGTCAGACCATCATCTTCACCAATTCCAGAAAGAACTGCTACAATCTGGCCGATGCCATTCCGGGTGCCTCTGCCTATCATGCGGGTCTACAGTACCCGGAGAGAAAGAAAGTCGAGGAGCTGTTTGGCCAGGGCAAGATTCACACCGTGGTCACCACGGCGGCCCTGGCGGCAGGCGTGGACTTTCCCGCCTCGCAGGTGGTCTTCGAATCTTTGGCCATGGGCATCGAGTGGCTCAATGTGCACGAGTTCAATCAGATGCTGGGCAGGGCCGGCAGGCCGGGCTATCACGACAAGGGCCTGGTCTACATTCTGGCCGAGCCGGGCCGGCGTTTCTCTTCCGGGCGAAGCGAGTCTGAGGACGAGATGGCCCTCGCATTGCTCAACGGCCAGATGGAGGACGTGGCACCGGAATTTGCGGAATCACAGCAACAAGAAGAGGTGCTGGCCAATGCCGTGGCCGCCCGCTCCCGAGCGGAATTGGAGAAGCTGCACGACCTTACCGTGGGCCTGGATGATCTGAACAGCGCCCTCTCATCGTTGGAGAAGGCGGGGCTGGTGAAGGGCATTGTGCCCACCCGTTTAGGCGAAGCGGCAGCTGCCCATTTCCTGGCCCCGGAGCAGGTGGCCACCATTGTCAAGCTGCTTGCCAAGGGCAAGAGCCCCCTGGAGGTGGCGGTGGCGCTGGAGAGCTTTGAGGCTCTCTACCTAAAATTTGCAGAACGCATCTCCATCAAATTGCACATGCAAATCTCCCAGAGGGCGCTGCACGGCTCCTTTTTGGATCTGCTCTCCAGCTCCGACCTGCAGGAGCTGGATAACAAGCTGCAGAGGTACTGCATGGACTTCTCACGGGACTTTCTGCGCTGCATCTGCAAGGAATCGCCCTACTGCGGCTGTGTCCAGAAGAGCATATCGCTGAAGATCCTTGATCTGCGGGCGGAAGGCAAGAGCCCGGATGGGATCATCGACTACTTCAGCGACAGGTACGGGATGTACGCCTACCAGGGAGATCTCATCAACTGGCTGGATCAGATGGTACGCTACCTGGAGGCCATCGAGTCGGTGGCGCGGGTGCTGGGCAGGGAGGCGGCCGCGAAAGAAGCGGGGGAGAGGAAGAAGAGGGTGGAGGGGGAGTGAGGATATGGGGTCTCCTGCAAAAGATCGAGAGGAAACGCTATTTCTAAGAGTGCTTGGCATCAAGAGCCCTTTTCTGAGGATACTGGACTTCTTGATGGATAACAAGGCTTACGATTACTCAAAGATTGACATCGCAAAGGGAGCAGGGATCAGCAGAAGAGCATTGTCTTCTGCCTGGGAGAGCCTGGAGAAGAACGGGCTGGCAAAAGAGACCCGCAAGGTCGGAAGAGAGAATATGTACAAAATAGACCTCAGGAATTCGGTAGTCAAGAAATTCATCGAGCTGGATAATGCTATCTGCGACCAATACGCATCTCAATTGGAAAAGCAAGAGGCCACAAAAAATCCGCAAGATAACGGAGTCGGCCTGCGGCCTCATATCGCCTGATTTTTTTGGACTTGCTCGACAGCGCGGAAATCCTGAGAACAAGCTGCTTGCAGCAAAGGCCAAATGAACATCATTGCCTTCTTCGCGCCCGTTAAAGCTTCGCGCGAGATCCGGGGTATCACGCGAAGGCGCGAAGCCGCGAAGTACTTCACGGGGACATCACGTATGGCAATCGGTGAGCTACGCCCAACAAATACAAATAATCGTGGTGATATTACTGAAGTGGCTGAGGGGCTTGGCCAGGAATCTGCAATGCACCGATTTATTTTTGCCTGTTTAGTGCTCGCCTTGATGGTACTGGGAGCCGGGGCCGAGGAACAGACTGCTTCGGAGGTACCGGCCTCTGCATCGTATACAGAGTTCGATATTGTGCCCGAAAATGCGCAGAATAACGATGTATTCAATATGGTCGTTATCGGAGACTCCGTTGCATGGGGAACGGGCCTAAAGAAGGAAGAAAAGTGGTTCCTCGCTACATCATGTGGGTAGATTGAATTGGAGTTTTCCAAGCCTAAGATATATAATTAGTATGAAATT
>JAABPZ010000218.1 GCA_011391755.1 Methanothrix sp.
AACCACAGCACTACGTAGTATGTGCAACTTGTAATCCATCTCCTCTTTTTTCGATATGCCTTGAACTGCAAGATATTATTATAAGGATACTTTCCGACTCAACCCCCCTGATGGTGCGCGGCGGATTGTGGACTTACTTGTTGCTATCACTGATGCCGATTAATCGCGATCGGCTGATTGTAAACCTAGATTTACCAAGACTATATGAACGGGTAGTTAGGCCGAATTTGATTTAGGCCAATTTTGGGAGATTGCACACGGTGCTATGAATAACTTGCAAGTTTCAGCGTGCACCTTCATATAGTTCTATGGCATTTTCATAAGTCTTAAATAGAATGCCATAGAACCTTTCTCCATGCACCGTACACCCTCCGGCGACCGCCGCCATTCCAGGTGGCTGTTCAGGGCACCGGCCAGCGGCTCGCGGGGCAACCAGGATGCTGAAAGTCTCGGGGAGTAGAGAGACAGCCGGGAGTAGTTCGATTTCCATGATAGAATAGGGGGGCTGCAGGGATATGAGGGCGAGGCAAGGGGGCTCCAACTTGAAAGCCGGACAACATCTGAGGTTTGAAGCAGTCTGATGAGGTCCACACCTTAAACCATCTGAACATCTCTTTTTGCTTTCACTTTCTCGTACATTTTTTTGTCCAGCGTATATAATGGCACTCTCTCCTTCTCGGCCGCTGCAAGAAATAGCGAATCGTAGAAAGTTGTTTTATTCTCCACAGAGATCTCGTATGCCAGCTCAGCCAGCTCAAGAGAGCTTATTTGAGAGCAGGATTTGATGAATTCCAGGCATTTGTACAGGGACTTCCATGTAGCATCTTTGCTCTCTCCAAAAAAAGCGACCCTCTTCCAGGCCGCATTCCCGACCTCAGCCACGGCGAGATCCAATGTAATCGGACTGTGTTTAGATGCTACTTCCACTGCCCTTTCAGAAGCGTCTTCGTCGAAGTAAATGGCCACGATGACACCAGTATCGAGTACCGCTCTATCTCGCATCTCGATCCTCCCGGATCAGTTCTGATGCACTGATGCCGATATTTTTCGTTCCCTTTCGCAGCTCACGAGCCTCAGCTAAAAGCGTCTGTCTTTTCTTCTCTTTGACCATCTCCTCAATCACTTGCCGAATATCTGACTGCCAATTAACGTCCTTCATCTCATCCATTATTTGTCGCACATTTGTTGGGATGCGAACAGTATACACGCAACTTGTAGACATGATTATATGTATTTTGTCTAAGTATATACATTTTCCCTTGACTGCAATTCCATACCCCGAAATGACCTTTGATGTTCATCGAGATCACCATGAATAGTTCGTAAAAAAGAATACCATGGGATCAAGGCCGGGGGAGTGTGATGAAAGAGCCCTGCGGTTTTTGCGGCTTCTCGTCCCTACGCCCTCACGGGATTACGGCCGGCATCCGCTCCCGCCGCCGGGTGTCAGGCTCTTGGGGAAGGACTGCCCACGGTTTTCGAGAGTAGCGAAGCAGATTGTTGTCTGTAGCCCACCGAAACCCACCTCATTAATCGCGATGGTC
>JAABPZ010000219.1 GCA_011391755.1 Methanothrix sp.
AGTCAGGGTGGAGTACGATCCAGCGCATTAGACCATTTTATCTACCTTTTTATTATTCTATTTCCAGTGGAGACCAGAACCTAACGGCTCAAAGAAAGTTCTATGGCATTTTCATAAGTCTTAAATATAATGCCATAGAACTTTTTTGCATGCACCGCACCCCCTCCGGCGATCGCCGCCAGTCCCTCCAGAGGACCGCTCAGGAGATGGCCAGGGACTCCCGAGCCCTGCAGAAGGTCGCTCACGCACCCGCGGTCCGCCGAGAGTCTGAGAGGCTGCAAGGAGAGGCAGATGTGGCCCTGGCAGAGGCCCAGGCCCTCAAGCTCCAGGCCAGGCTGGAGGACCTGAACGTGTGGCAGATGGAGAAGGTCAAACAGAGCCGGAAGGGCTGCAAGACCTACAGCTACTGGATGGCCTCCTGGCGCGAAGGCGGCAAGACGCGCAATGTGCACCTGGGGAGCGCCACGAAGATGGATGCAGAGGCGGCCAGGCAGAAGGCCAGGAAGATGAAGGCGGAGGTTCTGGCCTGCCGAGTGATAGAATAGAGAAGAATAGAATAGAAGACAGATGATCGAGCCTGGTCTGGGAAGGTCTGGCGGTGCGAGTAAAAGCCCTGTGAGATCTTGCGGGCTCTTGTCCATACGCTCACGGGCGGCATCAGTTCCCGCCGCCGGGTGTCGGGCTCTTGCGGAGGTACTGCCCCCTGTTTTCGTGCCTCCACGCGGTGGCCTCGGCCTGAGCCACCTGTTGCAAGAGAATAACTAGAAGCTGCCATGAAGCGAGTACGTGAGAGAAGAGTCCCCATTCAAGCTACCTAAGATATCCTGACTGCAGCTGAACTGGACCAGGCGGACGAGGCCTTTTCACCGTCCTCTGCCCTCACTTTGGTGTAATAAATGCATCGAGCATCCCAGCTATTAGACGCGCTTACGCTCCTGCCCGACTCTATGAATTCCGTTTCTGATGTCGTCCCGTCCCCCCAGTCGAATATGTATCTGATTCGATCTCCATTAGGGTCTCTCGAATATGCCAAATAGGTGTAATTATTGCCGATATTGCCTTTGCTGGGGCCGGTTGGTGGGGTAGGTTTGAGGGGAGGGCTGTTCCGCACTGAAGATATGCTGACAGCTAGCGGATTTGACCATATTGAAGATGCGCCCTTGATGTCTTTGGCCATTGCCTTTACATGATACGTTCCTCCAGCCTTCCAGCTGTGAGCAGCACCAGCGCTCTCTCCCGATGCTACATAGTTCGTTTCGGTTGTGGTGCCGTCTCCCCAATCAAAGATGTATTTCAGTATCTCTCCATCCGGGTCTATGGCTGTGGTTGAATAGTTAATAGAGGTCAGTATGCGGCCTGTCTTAGGGCCAGATGGCTGAGTGGGCATATCAGGCGGCCGGTTAGAGGTAATAGTAATTGATACCGGGCTTGACGAGCTCGAAGATGCTCCTTTGCTATCCATAGCCCTGGCCCGGACCTGATAAGTCCCTATAGCTCCCCAGGTATGTGAGGCGCTGACTTTGGAGCCCGAGGCCATAAATGCCGTTTCTGATGTATTTCCGTCACCCCAGTCGAAGGTATATTTCACATTATCACGATTGGAGTCTGTAGAAGATGTTGAGAAGCTGTGAGAGGCTTTTATATAGCCCGAGACGGGGCCGGATGGCACAGAAGGCGCAGCCGGCGGGCTGTTGGCATAAATCCTGACCCTCTTAGTGCCGGACCAGCCTGATGAAGCTCCGCGGCTGTCTATGGCCTTCGCCCGGATATAGTAGCTTCGAGATGATGGCCACGAATGGGAAGCACTTGCAGCCGTTCCCGAGGGGACAAAGCCGGTTTCAGATGTCGTCCCATCTCCCCAGTCAAAGACGTACTTGACGTTATCTCTAT
>JAABPZ010000220.1 GCA_011391755.1 Methanothrix sp.
GAGAGCCTGTCTCTTGGCCAGCTGTTCCAGTTTTATCTTGAGGGGCGGATCAGCCTGCCTCTGGTTGATCATGCCCGAGATTCTGCCCAGTTCAGTAGCCAGGCCCGTGGCAGTCACCACAGCCCTGCAATTGCCGTAGGAGACAATGGTTCCCATGAAGACCATATTCTTTCGGTCGGCAAGAGCGGCCTCTTCCGGCAGTTGTTCTGTACTCTTTTTAATGGGCAGCGATTCCCCGGTTAAAGGGGCCTCAATGACCTGCAGAGCAGTCAATTCAATAATTCTGCCATCCGCCGGCACCTTATCGCCTGCTTCCAGAAAGACCATGTCGCCAGGAACAAGGTCCGACGCACAGATGGTGCTCATCTTGCCGTCCCGCATGACGTCCGCTTCCGGTGCCACCATCTCCCGGAGCGCCTCCATGGCCCTTTCCGCTTTATACTCCTGGAAGAATCCAATGACCGCCACGAGAATTACTATTCCTAAAATAACGTAGGCATTGGTGCTCTCGCCTGCGATATAAGAGATCACAGCGGCAAAAATGAGCACTAAAACCATGTAATCTTTGAATTTGCCCAGGAATATTTTCAAAGGCGAGGGTTTGGAGGGGCTTTCCAGTTGATTGGGGCCGCACTCGGAGAGTCTCTTGACCGCATCATCGGAACTAAGTCCCTTTTGCCCGGATTTCAGGCCGGAGAGGACCTCATCAGTTGGAATTGAATGCCATTTCACGCGTCTAGCCTCACTTGTGGGATGAGGAGGACTACGGCAATTGTAGATATAGTTTTCGGAAATGAGATGTTCAAACCATTATTTGACCATTGATACTGCAAATATTTCTTTTTCAAGAACAAGGTGAAACTCTATCGCTTCTTTCATCAATTCTGTCGTTTCCTCCTCAGTCTCGCCTGCTGCAACCACGCCCGGCAAGTCTGGACAGTATGCGGAGTAATTCCTTTCACCCTTTTCGATGATTATGGTGTATTTAGCCATTCAATAACAGCCTCTCTTTTTCCGTTTTAAATAGCTCTCGTAACCCATCCGGGAGAGCTTGTCCGCTTCCTCGTTCTCCTCTCGCGGCACCCAGGAGAAATTCACATCCTTCCCCTGCAGAAGTCTCTTGATCTCGGGCACGTACTTTTTGGAGGTGGCGGAGGACACTTTGTACTGGCCCTTCATCTGCTTGATCACCAGCTCCGAGTCGCCTTTGATGAGGATCTTGTCCTCGATCCCCTCATCGACCAGCCACTGCGCTGCGGCCATCAACGCCTCATACTCGGCCACATTGTTGGTCATGCCCCGGCCCTCGCCCACGCCGCCAAATCCACGCCAGATCGGCTCACCGTCCCGATAGACCAGGTAGCCATAAGCGGCCACACCTCCGGGATTCTTGGGATAGCACAGGCCGTCGAAGTAAATAGTGATCATTTCAACGGCCTGTTATGAATATGCCATTATAAAATTGTATGCAATTGTCTGGCCTGGCCAAGCATAGCTCTGCAAAGAGCTGAGCTGGCGGGCCGAGCACGATGCATTTATAACCGATTTGTTTCAACCTGAATTCAAGGAATTAGTAAGACCATGCGCCAAATAAAGAGGTCCAAGATATCATGAAGGTTGCTGTCATTGGAGGAGGAATAGCCGGTGCAGAGCTGATAAGAGTAGCCTCGCCCTGCCCTCTGCAGTTCACATTGATTGAGCCCAAAAAGCAGGTGGAGATGCAGGCCCTGTATCCCGAGTACCTGGGCGGAGTGGCCAGGCTGCAGGATCTAGCGGCCCCCCTCAAGCCTTTTTGCGAGCGCGTGGGAGCCACACATATTCGAGAAAAGGCCCTCTACCTGGAAGGCAACACCGTCGTCTGCGAGAAGTCGCGTGTCGATTTCGACTACGTGGTGGTAGCGACAGGCGCTGCCCAGAACTACTTTGGCATCAAGGGGGTCGAGAACACCTTCTCCATCAACACCCTGGATGAGACCAAGAAGGCGCGCCGGTTCGTGGAAGATAACTATCCTGAGCGCATCATGATCATGGGCTCTGGTCTCACCGGGGTGGAAGCCGCGTCAATTCTGGCAGAAAGCCTGGATGCCAGCATCTACATCATCGAGGCGCGGGAGCGCGTGCTGCCCCAGTTCTCCCCCCAGACATCGGTGCTGGTGGAAAAGGCGCTCTCCAAGAAGGGCGTGAACATACTCACCTCTACCCAGGTGGCTGAGGTCAAAGAGGACTGTATCAGTTTTACGGACGGCTCTTGCCTGGACTGCGACATGGCCATCTGGACGGCAGGAGTCAAGCCCTCTCCTTTCATCCAGGATCTGGACCTGCCCAAGAAGAACGGCTGGATACTGGTGGACCCCCACCTCAACGCAAAAGGAAATGTCTTTGCCATGGGTGACTGCGCCTGGGTGGAGATCGACGGCAAGCTTGCCACCAAGACCGGCCTGGAAGCGGAGCGACAGGCCAAGTACCTGGCCCATCATTTCAGGAACCTGATTAAAGGGGCGGCTATCGAGAAGTACTCGGTGCGGGCCAGCACGGACAGCCAGGTGGCGCTCATTTCCTTAGGTGCGGACTGCGCCGTGGGCGTGGTGGGAAAGACCTGCATCGGCGTGCCTACCCGACTGATCTACTCGCTGAAGAGCTGGATTGACAAGTCGTTTATAAAGAGGTTTAAATAAAATGGCTCAGGCACCTTTCTTCTTTTGCGAATGCTTTAATGCCAGGCGGCCCCCAATAATAGGTAGATGATTCCCTTCGAGTACCTGGAGCACACCGCCGACATAAAGTTTCGAGCCTACGGAAAAACGCCGGCAGAGATGCTCTCCAATGCCGCTGCCGCCCTCTTCAAATCCATGGTGGATCCTGCTACGATCCATGTCAAAGAGAGCTGGAAGGTGGAGCTGAAGGCCTTTGATCTGGAGGATCTGGCCTACCAATGGCTCTGTGAGATTGTCTTCCTCTTCGAGACGGAATCGGCAGTCTTCGCCACCTTTTCCGTCAATCTAGAGCAAGATGGGACTGAATCATGGCGGCTTTTGGCAGAGATTGGCGGAGAGAGGATTGACCTAGAGAGACATTCCTTCGAGAATGAGGTCAAGGCCATCACCCGGCACAAGTTTGGCATCAAGAAGAATGAGGTGTGGTGCATTCAGGTTATTTTGGACGTGTGATTATGGCAGAGATTCGCAAGATCAATGATAATACTTACGAGGTGCCCATCGGCTACCGACCAGGCATGCGCGTGCCTGGACGAATTTTTGTCTCCGCGGCATTGCGGGATATGGTGGAGGCGGGAACAATCGATCAGGTGGCCAACGTTGCCAACCTGCCCGGCATTGTCAACTACTCCATGGCCATGCCCGATGCCCATCTGGGCTACGGCTTTCCCATCGGCGGCGTGGCTGCCTTTCGCGAGGAGGACGGCATCATCAGCC
>JAABPZ010000221.1 GCA_011391755.1 Methanothrix sp.
GGGATGGAACAATTCATTGGCCTTCTTGAGGAGGGAAGTGAGCGGCTGCTGGCCTCCGAAGACAAATCCTGCTTCGTCGAGTGCGGTAGTAAGTACCCGCACGCCGTCCTCCTCTAAGAGACGGGCATGCTTGAAGCAGCATCCACTAGGGCCATGCAGTATGACCACCTCGGCACCTAAGTCGCGCAGAGTGTAAAGAGCGGCCACAATGGAGCTTGGTCTGGGATGAAGTATTGTTAAGTTATCGCTAGTCATTCATATCACCTAAAGCATTTTACGCAGGAAAGCAGCCTTTTTGGGAGGTCTTTCTGAGCCATTTCCAGCCCTTGTTGCAGACTTTTGGCGGTAGCCGCCCCCAGCTCTTCCGCCAGGGGCACAAGTCTTTCTCCTACTATTATCAGTTTAGCCATCTCGCATTTCCTTTGCCGGAGCAGTTCGGAGAGGGCAAGGATGTTCATGCCTTCACATACGGTTTCCTTGTCTTCTCCCACCACTACGAACAGGTCGCGGCCACTGGCCTGGTCCAGCGCTCGTGCCACGTCCCTGACTTTGAGCCCGGAGTTGGAACTATCGAAGAACGTCTGATTGGGCAGCCGCTTGATCTTCATGCGCCCAGAAAAGCCGTCGAAACCGGTGAGGGCCTGGGCGACCATGCTCCTTGGGACGCCGGCCAGCTCGGCGGCAGCCGCGGCTCCCGCTATTGCCGTCTCGTAGCCCATAAAGTCCAGATCCGGCCCCAAATCCAGTTGCACCTCTTCCTTTGCAAAGATCAAACTATCCGGCCGGGCATAAACCCTTCCACCTCTGGCAAAAGAGACTTCCGGGGAGAGCCGGGCGTCGCTGTTGGCCAGAATCTTCGCGCCGCTCTTGGCAAGGCTAAGCATCTGCAGCTTGGCAGTACTGGCCCACTTGGTGGCATTGGCTATGGAATAGTCTCCGGAAAGGCTGGTCACGATCCCATAATCGGCCAGGCCTGTGCCGCCCAAAGAGATCTCACAGATCAGGGCCTCTGCCCCCTGGAGCTTTGCGACTTCTGCTGCATGAATCACATTTCCGGGTGTGATGGAAAGCCCCTTTTCCAGAAGGCGGGATTTGCCGTCCTGCCAGATCTCCAGGCCACGAGTGGTGTGGGATAAGACCTTCTTTTGCCAGGAGAGCATCATGGCCAGCAAGAGGGCCGTGGAGGTCTTGCTGTGCGTGCCCGTTACCTCGAAGACCTGCATGGCCGGACCAACTCCCCCCCTCAGCAGTTCGCCCACCGCCTGATGGTGGGTGATTATCTTTTTCTGGGCCGTCTTAGCCCTCGCTAAGGCCGGATTGTCGGGGGCGAGGTGTACGGGGGCTACCACCAAATCGAAGCCGGCCAGATTTGGGGTGTGGTGATATACCTCGAATGCCTCTGCCTGCAGGCCCGATTCGACCATCCGGCGAGCTATTATGGCCCCACCGTGGATGGTGTCGAGTACGGCTACCTTAGAGCTTCTTTCGCTCGCTTGCAGGCCAGTGTCGCAATGCATTCGTCCACGCCCAGGGGCTCGGCACAGATGACCTCTACCTCTTTGCCCCCTATGGTCAGAGTGCCTCTGCGCTTTTGCGGATCTATACCCATCTCCTGGGGAATGTCCTGGCGGGTATGGACCCCGTGGGCTAAAAAGAGGGGCAGAGCCACGATCTTCGATACATTGGTTCCTGCAAAGCTGTTCAGACCCTCCGGGATGTTGGGCTGGTTCATATTGAGATAAGCGGTCCTGACCGGTCCGGAGTGGCTTTTGCTGATCATCTGGGCAAGCGATTCCACCAGTTCTTTATTGTAAGGCAGGCTGGAACCATGCCCGAGTATAAGTATGCCTACGTCATTCATGAGAACACCAGTATTACTTTTTACACATCTCGTGTTAAGAGACGATAGATTCATAAGTACTAAATCCTTTCGAGGCTGGCTACTTGTAAAGGCGTCGCCTGGGAGATGATAAACATCAGCATGAATGGGGCAATCGGATTATTCATATTATTTGCCTGTATCCTATTCTTGATTAATCCAGGCTTTTCCCAGGAGGTCGTTCTCTCTATGCATGCGAATTACACCCTGGACAATTGCACATTGCAGGTAGAGGATATCGATTCGCAGGCGGCAAAGGTCTGGGTGCTAATCCATCGCGGGCAAGGGCCGTCTTTATCGATGGTCCTGGGAATAAATGAGACATTAAGCTGCGGCAAGCGAACGCTGATGGTAAAGAGATTTTATGCCGGCGAGAGCGCTGATATTGTCAGCCTAAAAATTGATGGCAAAAGCATATCAGGCTGAGAAATACTTTTCGAATACGCCTGCAATCTCAGAGGGCTTCTCGATGACATAGACATCTTCCATCCGGCGCAGACTCTCGACATGCTCTGCATCCTCTTTTCGGATGCGTAGCCGCATCTCGCTGCCGTCCGGGAGAATGGTAGTTATAATTCCCGGCATATAGTCGCAGGGCATGATGTATGTGGGAACGAATGCCTTCTGGGACATGATGGCAGCATTGGAGAGCAGCGAGTCTGCCAGGCCCAATGCTATCTTGGCCACGGTATTTGATGTCGCGGGGGCCAGCAGCAAAAACTCATAGCGCTTCACCTGTAACTGGCCGGCCAGGAAGGGAGAGTTGGCGTTGATCTCCACCCAGACCTTGTCGAAGTGCTTCTCTAAGGTGTTGAAGAGCTTGTAGTACTTGATGACCTGCTCGCCTGCCTTGGATACGAAGACGCGCACATCCACCACATCATCGTACTGCTTTTGCAATTTTATCATGGCCTCGACCGTCTCAGAAATGCGGTCGCCACTGCCTGTGATCCCCCAGGCGATCTTTCTCTTCGCGCTATCTTTTGCCATAATAATCACATATTCTCCAGACGAACTACCGTCTCCGCGAACCTCTTTGTCGTCTTTCGCAGCGTTTTGTTGCCTTCTTCGTCCAACATTACCCCTTCCAATGTATCGCGAGACCAAAATGTTGCGCCCAGGTTGGCGCCAAAAAACCCCCCGCTCACTGGGATCATGCCGTTGAGGATGTAAAAGGTATGAATCTGCTGCACGGCCAGCTCCTGGCCGCCCATGCGATCGCCCCCCACGGCGACCGCCATGCCCGGTTTGAGTTGCAGCGCTTTTGGGTCGGCGGCCAGTGTGGCCCGGGTTCGATCTATTATTATTTTTGTCTGAGCACTCATGCTGCCGTTATAGACGGGCGTGGCGATGACAAACCCTTGCGCCTCCTGGATTAAGGGATAGAGCTGGTACATGTCGTCTTTGACTATGCATTCCTTGTTCTTGAGGCAATAGTCGCAATGCCGGCAGGGGCTGATCTGCTTTCCACGTACCGTGAATTGCGTCGTCTCCAGACCCCTTTCTTCCAGCATCTTGAGTGCC
>JAABPZ010000222.1 GCA_011391755.1 Methanothrix sp.
TATCATTCTCAAGAGTTTTTATCCGTTTATTGAGTAAATCTGTGCTCATATGATGTTCAATATGAATCTCTTCTGGGCGGGACATAGTAAATAATAAATGCGCAATTAGTATAAATAGTTTAGTGCCGAACTATAATTGGACCTGAGAAATTATTAGAACGCTGGAGTTTAGCACCAGGGGCGTCTTACAATCCATATTCTCATCAAACTGATTGCATGAAGTGCCGTGGCTCCGCAGTATTAATGGCTCCTACTGGCAGCGGCAAAACGGAAGCATCATTGCTTTGGGCAGTAGCTCAAGCTGAAGGTAAGGATCCTGTTCCACGTCTTTACTACACTTTGCCTTACCAGGCCAGCATGAATGCCATGTATGACCGGTTGAATAATAATAGTAATGGGGTTTTCCCTGGACAAGTTGGCCTGGAGCACAGCAGAAGCACATTGGCATACTACAGGAGATTGCTGGAAGATAAATCTCCAGAAAAAGCTGCTCGTTCTGCAAAATGGCTCAACAATCTGGCTCGCCTTAACTATTATCCTGTTCGTGTTTTAAGCCCCTATCAGATTCTCAAAGGGCCTTATTGCCTAAAAGGCTATGAATCTCTGCTCTCAGATTGTTTTAATGCAGTATTTATTTTAGATGAAGTTCATGCCTATGAAGCAAAGCGATTGGCGTTGATTCTTGCCACCGTAAAATATCTCCGAGAAAATTTTGGTGCCAGGTTCTTAGTAATGTCTGCAACTTTGCCGAATCTATTGCGTTATCGTTTAGCTGAAGCTCTGGGCGAAAAATATTCCCAGTTGCATGCATCACCTGATTTGTATACCAGATTCCAGCGCCATAAGCTCATGTTGAAAGATGGTGATTTGCTAAATCCGAAGATATTAAATGAAATTGCTGAATCTACTCAGAAAGGGCAATCCGTACTGGTATGCTGCAATACGGTTAGGAGAGCACAAGATGCCTATACGGAACTTCATAATATACTAAAAGGACTAGATTCCGAAGTTGAGATTGTTTTGCTTCATGGTCGTTTCAACGGAAAAGATAGGTTGGATAAGGAGACCAAAGTACGCGAGGCCACGGGCTCGAATTCCAGCCAGAGAAAAGCAATTCTCCTGATAGCCACGCAAGTCGTAGAGGTCAGCTTGGATATCGACTTAGATGTGATTTATACCGATCCAGCTCCCCTAGAAGCGTTGCTGCAACGTTTTGGACGAGTGAATCGAAGGAGATTGAAAACGTTCGCCCCTGTTTATGTCTTCCGGGAGCCAGCAGATGGACAGCGTATTTATGACAAAACACTCGTGCAAGCATCGTTGAAAGTCCTAGAGACAAATAATGGCATGCTGATCGATGAAGCTAAAATATCGGATTGGTTAGACGAAATTTATCAAGGCGAAATTGCAGAAAATTGGAACAAGGGATATCAGGATGCATATGATGAGTTTTGGGAAGGTGTTCTACTGAATCTTCGCGCCTTCAATTCAGATGAAGGGCTAGAAGAAGAGTTTTATCGAGCATTTGATAGTGTTGAAGTTTTGCCCTCATGTCTCTTGGACGAATACAATAAAGCTCTTGAAGATAACCCATTGGAAGCAAGCCAGATGCTTGTATCAATTCGGTGGGGTCAGTTTATGCAGTTAAAGAATAATGGACGGGCTCACGAAGAAGATGATCGCAAGATAAAATTAGTTGATGCCGATTACAATTCAGAATTCGGTCTAGATTTGAGGCGGAATTAGGAGAATTGCGTCACACAGGAGCCATTGAAGCCCACGTCAGCGGAGATTTTCAGCTCGCCCTACCCAGCAACCTCCATGCTCTTGGCGCTGGTGATGTGATTGGCTAAGGTATGCGATGGTCTCCTTTCCAGGCAGCCCGTCCTGAACCAAGTCCCATATCTCAAACTTCAATCTCATACATCCCGTTCCCAAAGGTGGCCATCTTTCCGACATGGATGAGCCGCCCCAGCTCCAGCAAAGCCATAATCTCCCGAGGAAATTCTCCCTGATAAGTTATCTCACCCGCAAAGAAAGGTGGTAGATGCTGCTTTTTCATCATCTGCTTATGGAAGTACCTCTCCGCTCTAATCTCCTCTGTCTTGGCTCTCACTATGCTTATGGACCGACATGCACTAAGCAGGGCGAGCACCTCTTCGTTATCATACAGCATCCCTGAGCCGTAGAACTCAGCCAGGGCATTGGCCCGGAAGAGCAGCCTGGACATCAAGCCTCGGAAACTGGGTGCCGCCGTAAACCTGTCGTCTTCTTTTATCTGCGTCGGCGTTAGAAAGTGCAATGTGAGATCGCCCCTATGTTCCGCAGAGCCTTTGAGCATCTCCTGATAGCTCAGAGTAATGGCCCGATTGAAGACGGTATCTCCTGAGTAAATATTATTGCTTGTTCCAAATCCAATGGAGTCCACGGCCACCAGGCGAAATTTGCCATAGCCCAGTCGGTAGCCTTTGCTCATCCCGCCCTCACCCAGGTTTCTTAATGCCAACAGGAAATAGGGCAGGTATTCGACTCCCCTACCAAAAAGGGCAAACCTGAAGGATGATGCAGACCCGGCCGAATGCTTCCCGGAAAAGGGAGGATCGAAGACAAAGGGCCTAGGAATATCACTTTGCTTTCGCAGCACCTTCACGCCTTCCGGAGGGCTGCTATTATAAAAATAATCGTAAACGCAAGAGCTTCGAAGCAGACAGGCTTTGCATCCCTCAGCATCTTGCCCACCTGTTCCGCCCCCTCTGGCGCAAACCAGCATCTTGAGATGGACACCAAAGCCGCTACGTAGTGTGTTTCCCGACCAACGGGAAAGATCAGCATCAGATTCGAACTTTATTCTAGCTTCGAATTGGGACAGAGGAAGATCGCCCATGGCAGATGGGTTGATCTAAGAGTAGTAAAATATTGCGTTGAGAAAGAAAATAAATCCTCGGGATGGGCCTTGCGATCTGTGTGCCTGCTCTAATGTTAATTGAACTTCCTTGCTTCTTTCAGTTCCCTTTTCATCGGGATGGGCCTTGCGATCACTGAGGCCGAGATAGACGAAATTGAAAGAATTTACCCTTTCAGTTCCCTTTTCATCGGGATGGGCCTTGCGATTATTTTGGCCATCCTGCCCGAGAATGTTTTGTTTCCTTTCAGTTCCCTTTTCATCGGGATGGGCCTTGCGATACAAACGTCAGGTGATTACAACGGGACTCACTATGCTTTCAGTTCCCTTTTCATCGGGATGGGCCTTGCGATCGCGGTCGGAAGCCAGCAGTTGTTTTCAGGTGACACCTCTTTCAGTTCCCTTTTCATCGGGATGGGCCTTGCGATTTATGGGACGCGTTGGCGCTCAGAGGCATCGAACGCAACCCTTTCAGTTCCCTTTTCAT
>JAABPZ010000024.1 GCA_011391755.1 Methanothrix sp.
TGTGCCTTTGTGGTTTGGTTTTTTGGGTAGGGATGAGAGGCTAGAGCTTACTACCACGCTCACCACAAAGTCACAAAGGCACAAAGACGGCTCGACCTAAGCTCGCCCATGATCCACTTTTCGTCTTCGCTCTCGAAAGGATCAAATCCTTGTACATCTTTAGTCGTCCAGAAGGAATGCTCATGAAGGTTCTTGTCAGTGATTCATTAGCCGAAGAAGGCGTAAATAGGCTTTTGTCGGGATCAGAGGTTGATGTCATCACCAACCTCTCCCCCGAGGAGCTTATCGAGAAGATAAAGGATTACGATGCTCTGGTTATCCGCAGCGGAACCAAGGTCACGGCCGATGTCATCAAAGCCGCAGACCGGCTCAAGGTCATCGGCAGAGCCGGTGTGGGCATTGACAACGTGGATGTGGAGGCGGCCACGAAAAGGGGCATCATCGTGCTCAATACCCCGGGTGGAAACACCATCTCGGCGGCCGAGCATACCATTGCCATGATGATGGCCTTAGCCAGAAATATCCCCCAGGCCAATGCAGCGCTCCACAAGGGCGAGTGGAACCGCAAGAAGTACACCGGCGTCGAGTTCTTCAACAAGACCTTAGGCGTGGTGGGTCTGGGCCGGGTTGGCGCTGAGGTGGCGGCGCGCATGAAGTCTTTCGGCATGCAAATTCTGGCTTACGATCCCTTTGTAACAGAGGAGCGTGCCAAGGAGATGGGCATCACCCTGGGCGATCTGGAGACAGTGCTTCGTGGCGGCGACTTCATCACCGTGCATACGCCCCTCACCAATGAGACGAGAAACCTCATCGACGAGGATGAGTTCAAAATCATGAAGAGCGGCGTGCGCATAGTCAACTGCGCTCGGGGCGGCATCATCAACGAAGCCGCTCTGGCCAAAGCCGTAGCGGATGGAAAGGTGGCAGGAGCTGCCATTGATGTCTTCACCAAGGAACCGCCCACCGGAAATCCCATGCTGGATCAGGAGAAGATCATAGTCACGCCTCACCTGGGAGCCTCGACCGCCGAGGCGCAGGTAAATGTGGCCCTGGCTGTGGCCGATCAGATCCTGGCCATCGCTAGAGGGGGTCTACCCACCAATGCCATCAACATGCCGGCCATCTCACCTGAGACTCTGGCCGTCATGGAGCCGTTCATGAAATTGGCCGAGAAGATGGGAGCATTGCTTGGCCAGCTTGTGGGAACGGGCCTTGATACTCTGGAGCTGATTTACAGCGGAACGTTGGCCGAGAAGGATGTCAGGCCCGTGACCATATCCGCCATCATTGGTCTGTTGGGCTCTCTCATGGGAGACGGCTCCGTCAACTTCGTTAATGCCCAGAGGACACTCAAGGAGATGGGCGTCAAACTCCTGGAGAGCAAGACCGAATCTGCCAATGGATACAGCAATGCCATTACCCTGAAGCTGACCCGGAACGGCGCGGCGACAGTTGTGCAGGGCACAGTCTCCGGAAACAAGGAAAAGCGCATCGTTCAGCTCAATGAATACCATACCTACATCCCCTCGGAGGGAGATATGGTGATCGCCATCATCGAGGACCGGCCCAACATCATCGGCCCGTGCTGCGTGGTTCTGGGGGAGGGCAAGATCAACATCGGCGGAATGCACGTGGGCCGCATAGCGGCAGGCCTGCCCCAGCTCATGGTGCTGAGCGTGGATCATCTGGCAACCGATGAGATCATGAAGAAGCTATGTGCTGTGCCGGGAGTGACCAGCGCCAAGATGGTGGAGCTGTAAAAAAAGTAATATTGAAATCGATTCATTTGACCTGGCGGGCGCGCTTTTCCCGCCAGGTTTTTGTCTAAGCGGTGCGCCTCACAACTTTCTCATGAGGTCCATATAAAACATAGTTTTTTACATTATCAATAATATCTAAATTGATAATCTATCTTAGCCTGTCACCGACAGGATACAAGGTGGGTGTAAAAAATAGAATCGAGGCGAGAAGACATGGTTAAAATTGATTTTCTGGTTAAAATAAGCATTTTGTTGCTACTTATGATGATATCTGCACAAGGTCAGCCGGACTTTGGTCAGACCTACACGGATAGTCAATACGCAAATGAAGTTTATCCATCAGATCAATACTCATCGACCGTACCTACCGGAGCTCCGGTTCCTGTGGCACCAGACAGCCCGCAAGAACTCGGCCTGCAGATACCATCAGAGTCAGCCACTTATACAGAGGCTCCGACTGCCGCAGAGACCAGCAGGGCTTTGATTCCAGCTGATGCAGCTTATGCAGCCAGCTCGGCTAATGCAGACGAAGCGGCTTATGCAATGCAGTATACTGGTGGACAGGTCAATGGCGATGTCCAGAAAGCCCAGTACTCTGTAGGCAATCCTTCTTCGTCCATGATGGTTATTCCTCAGAGCGCTACAGCGACTAACAAGCTTTACGTATCTTATGTTCCTCAGACGGTTGCCGGCTGCCGGCTTTACGGCTGGCTGCCCATGTGGCTCCAGACCTCCGTCTCAGGTCCCATATGGTTTTATGAGTGGTATCCGAGCGGGCAGCTCAGCGTCAATTACCTGGGGATTGCCTCGAGGGGATGGCAGAAGAAATGGTTTAACGCAGATACATCGGGTTGGCACATACTGCAGTACAACTCTCGAGGTTGGAGCAACTACATTTACATCTACGTCTACCCCGCAAGCTCGGGCCGCTGGACCGATCAGGGGCCTTATACGGGATCAACATCAACGACCACACCGTCCTATTCAGGAACGTCTGATGTGACCCTACGGTCAAGCTGGTTAAAGGGGTATGAGGTTTACCTGGATGGAAAGTACATAGGAAAAGAGGGGAAAGGGTCCGATATTCTTGACGGGGTTTACAGCTTCCGGGTGCCGGGCAACATGTGGCATACCATAGTGATAAGCAAGAATGGACAGAGCTATGATGAGACCGGCACCTTCGTGAGCGGCGCAGCCTACAGGTTTACCCTGTGATGCGCCGTTCGACCTTTTTTTGCTTTACGATTTAGGCAGCAGGATTTCTGCAGGCTGCGCTATTCTATCTTTTCCTCAACACGTGGCATGCTCCTCCGCCCTGCTTTTCAAAATAGTCCTGATGGTACTCCTCCGCCGCATAAAAAGTAGAGACGGGGACGATTTGGGTTGTGGCCTTATTCAAATAGACACCGGAGCTGTCGAACTCCTCTTTCGATCTCTTTGCCGCCTTTCTCTGCTCCTCGTTGTAGTAGAAGATGGCAGAGCGGTACTGCGTGCCCACATCCGGGCCCTGGCGGTTTGGTGTGGTGGGGTCGTGCATCCTCCAGAAGAGAGAGAGTAGCTCTTCGTAGGACACAACACCGGGATCAAATTTTACCTGTACCGCCTCGGCATGGCCGGTGATGCCGGTACAAACCTGGCGATAGAGGGGGTCTGGAGTTGTTCCGCCGGTGTAGCCCACCGTCGTCTCCACCACGCCCTTGGTCTGTTTGAAAAGAGATTCAACACCCCAGAAACAGCCGGCGGCAAAGATTGCCGTTTGTAGATTTAAACCAGCCTTTTCCGAGCCTTCTGATCTTTCAAATAGCTTCATGTATTCGCCATAGCCCTCTTTTTCCAGATCCTCCGCCAAAATAAAGTGCAAAGAAGCAGAATTGATGCAGTAGCGCTGTCCCGTGGGATCTGGCCCGTCATCAAATAAATGACCCAGGTGGCAATTGGCGCTTTTGCTTCGTACCTCTACCCGATCCATGCCGTAGCTACTATCAACCTTGTTGATAACGTTTTCATCTTTTAAGGGCCTGGTGAAGCTGGGCCAGCCGGTTCCTGAATCGAATTTGTCCCGCGAGCAGAACAGCGGTTCACCGGATACTACATCCACATAAATACCGGCCTTTTTGTTATTCCAGAATTCGTTCTGGAATGGCGGCTCGGTGCCGCATTGCTGGGTCACATGGAACTGTAGGGGTGTTAGTCTCTTTTTAATAGAATTATCTGGGGTCAATTTGCACACCTCTTTAGCGTTTAAGCAGCAGTGCTACCTCATTTCGACGCATAAAGATGCGTTCTTTTTTGCTGCCAAAATCAAATTCTGCAATCCCGGCCCAGGGTTCTGGGCCTTGCGCAGGTGAGGTTTTCTTTACGATTAAAGTGAATTATTCCGTGATATTGGGATAAATTCTTTTGGGCCGTTGAGCCATGTTCTCCATTTTCAATGACCTGACATATACATCTTCTAGTCGCAGTATCCGTATTCGTTGCATGGCTCAGAGCAGCATTTGTCTTTGCAGGAATACTGCCACGATAAACACCTTTCCGGCGGGGTGCAGATATTCTTATAATTAGGCATCAATTGTATCGATTTAAATACATCAATAAGCATCGGAGCATCCCTATCGAATTGATCCTCTGGGGCAAAGATCCCCGCGACAAATTCCACGGTTGTACCATAACCCATCAGCTCATTTGTTACAACCGTAAAGGAGCCTCTTGCCGGGATGCCGTTGACCGCAAATGAACAGCTCATTGACTTTCCAAAAGCCATAAAGCCGGTATACGAAGCAAACGCATTTGCCAAATCCTGATTATCTTCGTATCCGATAATTCTCATGCCTGTTACCTGGCTTTCGCCGAGACTGAAATCCTGTGGCATATAATTCTCCAGGTAAGTCTCGGGAGTGGTATATGCCGGCAACATATTGAAGCCCTGATGTAAACGGTTCAGGGCAATTATCCCCCTTGCCGGATTGGTGGAATCTGATGCCGATATCCCGCAGCATCCCACGCCCACAACCTTCCAGCCCTCCGGCGCAGAAATTGTGTAATATACCTCTCCTGGGGGACAATCTATGTCTCCAATGCATGTGCCCAAAGTTGCCATCAGAAGCATCAATGCTAATAAGTATTTCAAGGGTCTATCCTCCTATTATTACCATTCCATAGATATTTTTTTGATCACCAAGGATAAATATCCTGCCGTCCTATCTACCATGGGTTATTTATGAGGCAGTTTGCAAAGCCGAAGGTAGTCATCAGCAAGTGCATCGAGTTTGACCATTGCCGATATGATGGCAGCATGATCCCCAGTGATTTCGTCAAAGCTCTCAAGCCCTATGTGGACTTCCTTCCGGTTTGCGCCGAAATGGAAACGGGTCTCGCAGTTCCCAGAGATACGGTGAGAATCGTCTCGGTTGATGGTGAGATTCGGCTCATGCAGCCGGCCACAAACCTGGATGTGACTGACAAAATGAGGGACTTTTCCAGCCGCTTTCTGGCCTCTTTGCCAGAGGTGGATGGATTCATTCTCAAGTATCGATCGCCCTCTTGCGGCATGAAGGATATCAAGGTCTATTCTTCCGCAAGCGGAGCGGGAGCAATATCGAAAGCATCAGGATTCTTTGGGGGAGCTGTGGTAAGTTCATTTCCCGATCTTGCCATTGAAGACGAAGGCAGACTGAGAAATTTTAACATCAGAGAGCACTTCCTGACCAAGCTTTATGCCCTGGCAAGCTTCCGGAAAGTCAGAAGTGAATGCGAGGTCTCCGGTTTAATTCAATTCCAGGAAACCAATAAATTTTTGTTGATGGCCCATAGCCAGAAGGAGAGCCGAATTTTAGGCAATATTGTCGCAAATCACGAAGGACTGAACTATTCAAAGCAGGCCGCTCTTTACCGGGAGCATCTGGCAAAAGCGCTCCACAGGCCGCCTAATGCCGCATCAAAGGCCAATGTATTCATGCACTGCCTGGGATATTTTAAAGACGAACTATCTTTGCCGGAGAAGGAGCATTTCCTGCAGAGCATCAAGAGATACAAAGATAAGAAAATTCCCTCCACCGCCCTGCTGGCTATGCTGCAGAGCTGGACAGCTCGCTATGGCGAGGAGTACGTTAAGAATCAGACCTTCTTTGAGCCTTTCCCTGAGGAGCTGGTAGAGCTTTGCCGGGATTCACAATGCGAATGGGCGGGAGAAGAGCTCTTCTTGGGCCGAGGGATATAAAGAAGGGAAAAGGCATATTTGCTGATAACGTAATTGACTAATTGACTAATAGGAGGCCAATTGCTTTGGATAATTTTTCGCTCTACATAGCTCTTTATCTTGTCGGATTTGCAGCCTTGCACAGTCTTCTGGTCAGCCTACCGGCAAAGAAGATGGCAAGAAGGCACTTCGGTCCCAAGGTGGACCCCTGGTACCCTGTGCTCTTCAGCACTATTGCAGTTATTACTATCCTTCCTCTTGTGATTATGCTAATCCGATCTCCCGGCCCGCTGCTTTATGCGGTCCCCCATCCCTGGATCTGGCTTTTCTTTCTGGCCCAGCTCCTCATGGGAATTGCCACCCTGAGGGCTTTCCTGGACGCGCCTCATCGCTTCCTGATTCGCGCCCAGCTTGCCAAACCTCAGAGTCCTGATGCATTGGCTATAGGGATAAAAGGGATCTATTGCTGGGTTCGTGATCCTTTTCTGCTGTCCGGCCTTATCCTCATCTGGCTCACACCCATTATGACCGAGAACTTATTGTTAGTTTACTTTATCGCCTCTGTCTACCTATTCCTGGGCTCGCTTCATTGGGAGAGCAGGCTTCTCGTTCAGTTCGGCGAGGATTACATCGCTTACCAGAATGAAGTTCCTCGATTGATCCCCCACAGAAACAAAAAGTGGCATGGGTGTCGCAGTACCAAAAAATAGCATTACAGTCTAAACAGATCCATTACCTTTAAATCGTTCAAGCACGTAATTATATGATTGTTTAATTATGGGCAGGTGGAAAAAATGGCGAGTACAATAGATGAATATAAGAGGCTCTTTCGAGAGGCTCACGTCTCAGACCAGATGAAACTGTTCCAGCTTCATATAGCAATCTATCTGGTAGTGAACATTATTTGGCTGGCCCTTAACATGATGGGCACAATAAAGATTGAGCCTTCCTTCGCAATGTACTACTCTCCGGTGGGATGGGGTCTGCTGGTAATTGTACACTACTGGTTCTATGTACGCGGCGCAGAGAACCTGTGCAAGCTTCGGGAAGAGATGGTGGAGGCAAAGATCAGATAGATCTGACATAGACTCTACCTATTATTATATTTTTCAGAGTGTTTGACCACATTAAAGGCCCACTAAACCAGAAGCAATCACACTACCCCTAAGGCATAGGGCAAT
>JAABPZ010000025.1 GCA_011391755.1 Methanothrix sp.
GGCAATATATCCAGCGAAGTTAAGGCGATTATGGCTGCCATCCAGTAAAGAGGCCTATTGAAATACCAGGTTCTACTTCCGCGAGCATAAATGTAGACAATATAGGGGAGAAGCGGTACAAAGGATATCAAAGGATGGGGCTCCACTTTCAAGATGAAAGAGAAGATATAACCCTGGCAAAGGAGACAGACAACAGTTACCAGCCCAACTTTGGCTTGGTTGTTTATTCTCATGAAGCCTAGCTTCCCTTTCCCCATTAATAAGCCTTTCATGAATCTTCCTTTAGCGCTTGAGCTCAGATAAGAGCTCCTTTAGGGACAGGGCATTGAGCACATCCTTTTTTTCCAGCCAGGCCCGCCTGGCTACATTCACCCCGTACTTCATAGTCAAGAGCTGCTCGGCGTCATGAGCATCGGAGTTAATGCTCATCTTTACACCCATCTTTTGGGCGGCTTTGGCATTGATATCGTTCAGGTCCAGGCGGCTGGGATGGGAATTTATTTCAAGGGCCGTATTCGTCCTGGCTGCCGTCTCCAGGATTGCCTGCATATCCACTTCATAGGGCTCGCGCTGATCGATGATCCTTCCGGTGGGGTGACCAATGATATCCACATTCTCGTTTTCCATGGCCGAGATTAGTCTTCCTGTTATGGCCCGCTCTGTTTGCTGTTGGCTCATGTGCACCGATGCCACCACCACATCGCATCTGGCCAGGAGATCATCGGCATAGTCCAGTCTGCCGTTCGCTTTGATGTCCACCTCAGTTCCCATCAGAACGGTGATGCCCATGCCCTCCAGCTCTTCATTAACAGCAGCTATGGCCTGGATCTTCTGCTCCAGCTTCTCAGGCGTCAGGCCCCCGGCTATGCCGATCGATGGGGAATGATCGCATAGAGCGATGTACTCGTAGCCCTGAACCAGAGCGGCGTGGCACATCTCCTGGATAGAAGCCCTTCCGTCCGACCAGTTGCTATGAACATGCAGATCGCCACGCACATCTTTCTGCTCCACCAGTCTGGGAAGATTGCCCTCTAAGGCCGCCTCGATCTCGCCGCGGTCCTCTCTTAACTCGGCAGGAATGTAGGGCAGCCCCAAAGCGGCGTAGACCTCTTCCTCTCGATCGAAGAACAGGTTCCGGCTGTCTGCCTGGCGCGTGAGTGAGTATTCGCTCAGGGAGTAACCGCGACTCAGAGCCAACTGGCGCAGCCGGACGTTATGTTCCTTGGAGCCGGTAAAATACTGCAGCACAGTGCCAAAAGATTGGTGCTCTACGATTCTTAGATCCACCTGAATCGTCTCTTTCACTATGACGCTGGCCTTGGTGGGGCCTTGGGCCAGCACCTCCTCCACCAGAGGCATGCGTACGAAGGCGGCAACGATCTCCTCCGGTCTAGCGGCGGTAGCCAGAATATCGATGTCGCCCACAGTCTCCTTTGCCCGGCGAAAGCTGCCTGCCGCGGTGATGTGCTCCAGTCCTACCATGCTTCGTAGATAGGCCAGAATATCGTTTACAATGGGCTCGGCTGTGCTGAAGAGGATGCGGGTGCTGCGCTTTTTGTACCTTTCAACGGATTTTAAAATATTGGTCTCGCGCGTCGGCCCCATTCTGGGAAGCCTTCTGATGCGATGCTCCTTGGCCGCATTCTCCAGCTCCTCCAGGCTGGTTATGTTCAGCTTTTCATGCAGCATAAAAACGGTCTTGGGACCGAGGCCGGAAATCTGAAGAAGCTTTACCAGGCCGGGAGGCGTTTTTGCCAAAAGCTCCTCATGAGCCAGAATATGTCCGGTTCTAAGGTACTCTTCCACATTCTGGGCGATGGCTCTTCCCACTCCGGGAATGGACTGCAGTCTCTTCTCCTTGCAGACTATTGAGATATCCTCCGGCAAAGATTCAATGGCTCGGGCGGCTTTGCTGAAGGCTATGATCTTGAAGCGGTTCTCGGCATGTAGCTCCAATAGCTCTGCCATCTCGTAAAGAAGGCCGGCAACCTCGCGGTTTTTCACAGGGAAGAATAGTGTAGAGCCAAGTAGTAATAACCTTTTGTCCTTCTCGCTTCAAGAAAATATATTCAGGTCGAACAAGGACACCATCTTTCCAGGCCCAGCAGAAAAGCCGCTCCTGCGATGGTAGAGCCATAGAAAACCACCCTTGTCCCGTGCTTTTGGGCTTCTTGCATCAGGCCGTCAATAGTGCCGTTCACAAGAGTCGATCCAGTCACAAAAACAATCCGGCAGTGCTCGAATATCTTTCCAGAATCCATACCGTCCAGAATCATTACGCCATAGCGTTCGCCTCCTGCTTCTGCCAGATCCGAGACCATGACCCGCTTCGATCCGAGAGCATTCACCATTGCTTCGAGAAGCGCGGGCTGAAGACCTATCAGCCCCACGCGCTCGACCTTCTCTTCACGAAGAAAGTGCTCCAGCAATAGAGAGCACTCCTTCGGACTGATATCTTTGCAGTGCACCGTTCCTCCAGTCAAATCGAGATAACGGAGCACGGCGTTCATGCCGGCAACCAGCACCGCCCTCTCAAAGATGCTCTGCAAGGGCAATGCCAGCACTTTTTCCAGGCTCCCCTGAAAAATGCCTGCATCTGCTGAGAATGCCTGTCCAAAAACGCCCTTGAAATGAGCATGAATGAGCTGCTCTTTTCCTCTCAGGAGCGGGAAGTCGTCTCGACCTGGATCTCCTATCGCCTCTTTTGTGCCGAGGGGTCTTGTCACCACCACCTCGCTCTTCAGATCCAGATTCCTTTCGCCCTGCTGTGCCTTCAGTTCGGCGACAAAGCGCCTTTTTGCCTCTTGCAGCAGATCTATATTCTCCATTTTTTCACTTCACCTTTGCTCTTCGACTGCGTGCAAGCTTGCCCCCCATCTCGTGACATCTTGCGCGCTGCCGGTGAGCGTAATCTTCCCTTTCTCCAGAAGACAGGCCCGGTCTCCGATAAAGGCGACATCTCTCAGGTCATGGGTCACGATGATGCAGGGAACGCAGGCGGAATGAATCATCTCCCGCAGCTCTTTTCTCATTTGGGCTTGCCTATGAACATCCAATGCAGAGAGCGGCTCGTCCAATAGTAGCATCACCGGGTCGATGATGAGTGCTCGAGCCAGCGCTATCCGCTGCTTCTGGCCGCCTGAGACATCAACGGCTTTGGCTTTGCGAATCTCCCAGAGGCCTGCGGCTTCTAGATGATCTTTCACCATGA
>JAABPZ010000026.1 GCA_011391755.1 Methanothrix sp.
AGCGTGCTTGAATTCGCGAGCAGCATCGTCGATAGCTCCGCCGAAGCGCGGGCCGATGGTCAAGAGGCCGCTGCATAGCGATGATATGAGGTCTTTTCCGGCGCATGAAGCTACAATGGCGTTGTGGGCCCCGGATACGGCCGGACCATGGTCGGCCACGATCTGCAAGACGAGCTCAATGAAGCCCGCAGCGTAGTCGGGCAGCTCCTTCTTGAACCAGAGCAGGCCGATGACCCCCCCGATACCCATCTTATCTTCCAGGACGGCAGAGAGCCTCTTGCCGGCATAGAGCACCTCTTCTCCGCTGTCGTCAGATATGGTGCAGATGAATGTAGTCGGCTTTCTGATGTCGCCGGAAGCCAACGCTTTGCTGTAGTCCGCCGGAATTCTTGGTGCCTCGGGCTCAATGAGTGGCGAGACTATGCCCTGGGAGAGCAGCGTCTCGTATACCTGTCGCACCGTATCGCCATAGCCGTCGAATGATGTGGGAACATAGGCCCCCGCCTCACGGAAGGCTTCGTTCTTGGCCTGAGCCGTCTCCTTGTGAGTATCGGCCTTAGCTCCGGCATGGCCGAACTGAACGCTGGCAGGAAGCACGGGCGAGCAGGTCCCCGTCACCCAGGCTACCAGCGGCTTTTTGATCTTGCCCTCTTTTAGGGCGGAAATGATCCTGTACTCGTCCTCGCCGCCCAGTTCTCCCAGGCAGGCAATCATCTTGATGGCGGGATTTTCCTCATAGCGCAGAATGTGGTCGAGCATGGTCGAGCCGGGATAGCGATCTCCGCCAATGGCCACGCCCTCGTAAATGCCGTCTGAGTTTCTGGAGATGATGTTGAAGGCCTCATTGAGCATGCCCCCCGACTTGGAGACAAAGCCCACACATCCCGGCCTGTAGAGCTTGGAGGCGATGATGTTCTCGATGGTCCCGGCGGTATTGCCGATGCGAAAAGCTCCCGCCGTCATGCCTCCCACCGTAGCCGGACCGATAATGATCTTGCCCTGCTTTTTGGCTGTGGCGCTCATGATCCGTGACTGCCTCTCCGGCACCCCTTCGGCAATGACTGCCACAACCCGAATGCTCTCCTCGGCCAGCGCCTCCATGGTGGTATCGAAGGCGGAACGGTGCGAAGCGAAGTTGACCATCACATCGGCTTGTGGATAGGCTTTGGCTGCCAGGGAGATGCTCCGGTACATGGGTAGGATGATTTCTTTGCTTCCCCAAAAGGCCTTGTGAATGCCGGCCCGGCTGGGATTGATGATGGCCGAGATACTGGGACCGGGGCGATTGCAGATGTAATCGAAGTCCAGCATGCGCTGGATGGCATTGGTCTGATAGCCGTAGACGAAGGCCTTCGTATTTCTGTCAAATAGAACGTAATTCTGGCTCATGCAGATGCACCTTTCAATGCCAGAGGAACAATTCTGGTCATATGCGTCTCAGGTCCGTATACTTCAATGGGCACGCCTAGCCTTCTGCCTAAACTACGCATGAGCTTCAGGCCCTGCTCATAATTGGGGCCGCCTCTCCTCACATAAATCTTGACGTTTGCCTCCTGTAGCTTTTGCTGGTACTCCTCTAAGGCCGTGACCACTCCCTTGAAGGTCTTGGCCACATCTGTGAAGTTGGCAATAGCCCCTCCGATGAGCAGCATCTTTCCGCGGGGGTCAATGCCTCGCGTCATTAGGTCCAAAATGGTCCGGGTGTAGTAGTAAGTCTCCTCGGTATTGGGATCGCCGCTGTATTCGCCGTAATTGGCCATCTCCTTGGCAAAGCCCAGATCGCAGATGGTATCGGCGTAGATCACGCTTGCCCCGCCGCCCGCGACCATGGTCCAGACTCTTCCTTCCGGATTTAAAATAGTCAGCTTCAAAGAGGCTCCTGTCTTGGAATCAAGATCCTTGATGAACTGTTCCTCCTTGGACAGGCTTCTGCCGAAGGGCTCGGGGAAAGCGAGACCAGACCATCTTTTCCTCTGCCAGTACTCCTCGGCATCATCAAGCTTGGCCACCATATCCAAAGGCACAATGGAGCCGTTATGGAAGGTAAAGGGATTGATCTCCAGATAGGAAAAGCCCGTTTCTGCATAAAAGCGCCACAAAGCCTTGATGAAATTCTCAACGGCGGTGCTCTTTTCCCCTAGATCCCCTGGCAAGCGGGACTTTATATCAACGCCATCTATTCCGGCCAGTACATCTACATGAAAACGAACTACTTTGTCCCAATTCTCCTCCACAAAGACGCCGCCTTGCATGGAGTAGAATATGTTGTCGCCATCGCTGTTCGAGCTGATGGCCACATAAAGCTCCTCTATGTGGGGTATGAAGGGTTCAATTAAGAATTGGGATAGCCTGCCGGTTATGTTTCCAACTGCGACCAATGCACCCATGTTCACCTGAAGGAACTTCTTCGCCATATCCCAATCTGCATCCAGAAGAACCAGCCCGTGCTTGCCCCTCTTTCCAAAGAGCTGATCCGGCTTGACGACTAGCCTTGCCGTCTTCAGCCAGGGATGAGTTGATGCCAACTCCTCCAGATCGGTCTTCGGTCCCACAAGGGCGAGATCGCCCTTATAGGAGAATTTATTGAGGTACTGGGGAAGGAATCCGGCCAGCAAACGTTTTGCATCGTACTCCCTAATGCCTCTTTGTGCCATGTTCAAAACCACCTTCGCCGCCTTAATGATTTTCTTATTTACAAACCTTTCTAAAGGAAAAAGCCCAAAATGGCTCTTGAATGGCGAAATACTCTCGGGAGACCGGCCTACTATGAAGTGTCCTGTCTGCAAAAAAGGCTGCATTCAGCCTGCAAAAGAGGTTCTGGCAGAGATCGAGCAAAGGTATCCGGCCTGCCCCGCATGCTCGCCGGAGCCCAATTTAGACAAAACTGCCGGGTCAAAGCTTCTGCCGGAAAGGGTGGAAAGGTGCAGATCTTGCGGCAAAGCAACGCTTGACGGCGTAATGCTCGATGCCCTGCGCCTGCTGCAAGGCTACGGTCTGCGCGATGAAGCTGAAACGTTGCGCTCCGTGGGCTCGCCGCTCATTGAGGTCGGCTATCCCCTGGCCTACTCGCCCCGGCTTGGGCCCAGGAGCCTGATACTTTCCGGTGACAGGTACAGCAAAGAGGCTGCAGAGGCGATGCTCGAGCAAATTCCGGAGATCAAGGGAGTGATTCTGAGCCGAGGCGTTGCCGGCGTTATCGACTCAGGGAAAAAGCCCCAGGAGAATGTGCTAATGGCCGGCTGTGACATGCGCGCCGACATCTCTCAGAGCCTCTTTGGGGAAACGGTGATATACAAAAACCAGTCGCGAATACACATTGAATTTTCCCGGCAGAGCGCCCCCAAGATGAGAATTTTAGAGCAGCTATATTTGCAAGGAAAGCTTCGCGATGTGGTGGATGGGCTGGCGGGTCCGGGAACACTGGGGATGATGTGTGTTTTAGCCGGGGCCAAGCGCGTGGTGCTCAATGATGCCTGGCTTGCCAGCGTGCAAAATGTGCTGCTCAATCTGGAAGTTAATAGAAGCTTGCTTGGAATCGATGAGATAGAGTATCCGGAAACATCCAGGAGCGTCGTGGGAAGGGCGCCGGTGCTCGTCGGTCGCGCCCATGGGGCCTGTGAGATAGAGGTCTATCACGGCGACCTTTTGCGGCTCTTTTCCAGAGCGCGGCCCGCCGACATTTGCCTGATCGATCACTTTCCCGGCGCGAATACAGCGGAGATGGAGAGGGCCTGCCGATGCTGTAAAGAGATCGTAATCGTGTAAATAATGATAGAGCCATAATTGAGGAACGATTGGAGAAAAAATATTAGTGGGACAGCGCGGATTCGAACCGCGGTCCAAGAGTCCCAAACCCTCGAGGATAGACCAGGCTACCCCACTGTCCCAAAATGCAGTAGGCCTACTGGTCTGTGGTCTTTAAAAGGCTTTTGCTAGGCATTTCCCTGCTGCGACCTTCAAAGCATTGCGATTCGAGAAAAACCTAATCACAACCTTTTTAAATCCTGCTTTGATAGGGACATCTCATGGGAAAGACAGGAAGCATAGTATGGGTCAAGATTAAGGGTAGAAAGGGTCAGATCCGGCAGGTTACTAAGGCCGAGGCCACTCACAAGAAGCCCGGTCCAATGCAAAGATATACTGCAGCAGGTTCTAGAGTCAAGAAGATAAAGAGATCTCTGAAGGCTACTCAAATCAGAACATGATCTCCCAGGACGTAGTCTTGGTTCGCTACGGGGAGATCACACTAAAAGATAGCTGGACCAGGCAGAACTGGGAACGCATTTTAGCCGGCAATATAGCTTTTTCCTTGCATCGCGCCGGGGTGGAGCATAGAATGGAAAGGGGCGAGGGCAGGATCTTCGTCCATACCTCTGACTCTCGGGCAAGCGAGATTGCGGCACGGGTTTTTGGTGTAGTCTCAACCAGCCCCGCCCTAACTGTAGCTTCCGATCTGGAAGAGATAAGCCGGGCGGCAGTAAAGCTGGCAGGCCAAGCCAAGCCGGGAACTTTCGCCATCCGGCCCAGGCGCTCAGGGGTCTCATTCTCCAGCGAACAGATGGGACGGGTCGTGGGCGAAGCGGTTAGAGTTGCGACGCTCTCCTCTGTGGACCTGGATAAGCCGGAACTGGAGATCTTCGTTGAGGCCAGGAAGGATCGAACCCTTATCTTCACCGAGGTTGTGAAGGGCGTGGGCGGCCTGCCTCTGGGCTCGCAGGGCAAGATGTTAGTGCTCATTTCCGGTGGCATTGACTCGCCGGTTGCCGCCTGGATGATGATGAAGAGAGGCTGTCCGGTCACTCTCCTGCACTTTGACTCTCGGCCTTATGCCGATGCCATAGACCAGTCCATGAGATGCGCAAAGGTTCTGGCGGACTGGACAGCAGGCAGGAAGATTGATTTTATCACCATTCCCATCAGCCGGGGAATTGAGAAGATCGCATCTCACTATCCTAGAGCTACTTGCATCCTCTGCCGGCGCTTGATGTACCGCATAGCGACCGAGGTCATGCAGATGCAGGGGTGCCTGGGCATTGTCACCGGCTATTCCATGGGCCAGGTGGCCTCGCAGACCGCAGATAACATCCTGGCTGAGCAGGCAGCGATCGGAGTTCCAGTCTTCCATCCGCTCATCTCTCTGGACAAAACGGAGATCACTGATCTGGCCAGAAAGGTCGGCACCTACGGCATTGCCGCAGAGACCAAATCCTGCACTGCCGTGCCCAGCAAGCCCATGACCCGGGCCAAGAAGGACGAGATCCTCCTGGCAGAAGAAGAACTGGGGCTCCGGGAAATAGCCCGGGCGCTGGTCAAGGAGATGACGGTAACCAGAATCGGATACCAGGATATTGACTTACCGCAAGAATGCCCGGAATGATTTGTCCGTTAGTATTATCAACAGTCATTATTGATAATCGCTGATCAGTAAGTAATGAACTAACTTAAGGATTATAAACTGAAATTCTTTTTTAGTACTACCAAATAGCTCTCTCAAAAGCAATCGATCAATGATTTGGCATTGGAGTATTTAGTGGTATTCTTGCTAATCGTTAATGTATCAACAGCTATTTGTTATATATAATATTATTAAGACTAAAATAATACACCTTTTTTCAAGATTTATGTCACAATTTCGACACCAATCTTAGACAAATAAAGCCGCAAAACATAAATATTTAAAGAAGAGAGTATAGATATCAATGGCGAATTAATTGATAAAGATTGATTTAAAGTTCCCTTGGAATTTGCATCACGGGAATATGATGAACAAGCTACATTGATCACATTTATCGCGATCCCGCAAAGAAGGAAAGAATATTGGAAAATGCGTTAATTTTAATCACAAGTTTCGGGGAGATATGGATGGCTGAAGATAAAAGAAGTTCCAAAAAAGATGTAAAGGGCACGATGACCGTTCAGGAGGCAGGCAGAAAAGGCGGCATGAAGACAGCCCAGACTCATGGCAAGGATTTTTATGAAGAAATCGGCCACAAGGGTGGCCAGAGGGTCAAAGAACTCATTGAAGAAGGAAAGAGATCCAAGGCACTAAGCAGAGAGAAGCAGTAGCGCCTTTTTTTGCAGGAAGGCAGGGTAAGTCCAGGTAAAGGTAGATTATTTGCCGCTTTGCTGGGACCAGCATCCTGTCCAGGATCATTCCTCGCTTGGTGCGGGTGAGGGCATAGCCGCCTTTGAGCTTTTTGCCCTCGCAGGGAACACTTTCCTAAGAGTACAGGCAAGCTCTTCCAGGCGCACGGGCTTGCAGATATAATCATCCTTGTACTATCTATTTCTCTTTGTTTATTCTCATTTTGGACTCGATAGATACATCCTTATCCAGGCGGTAATCGATATGAACCGTGGTTATTATTCTTTGCACGCCCATCTTTGCCAGCTTTTTATTCGCCATCTCGATCACACTAAAGAGCTGCTCAAAGCTGCTTGCCTCAATGACTGTAGACATGGGTCCAGCAGCAAATTTAATGCCGGAATGTCTTAAAAGCTCATGCACGGCCCGCACATATTGGGAGGCGCTCGTTCCCGTGCCCATGGGAATGGTGGCGAAGTCTGCTACAATCATAGTAGTATATCATTTGCAGGCTATAGAAACGTTTTGAAAAGATGCCGTCAGGCCGGAATCGGTCCGGCCCGTTTGCATAAATCAAGCCGGCGGGAGAAGAGCGAGAAGCTTTTTTGCCGAGGCTACCGGGTCCTCTGCCTCGTAGACCGATCTGCCCACGATTAGATAGTCGGCTCCTGCCCGCAGAGCTGCACCGGCGGAGCCACCCTGGGCGCCTACGCCAGGCGAGATGATGACACGCTCTCCGACGATGGAGCGAATCAGCTTAATTCTATCCGGGCGCGTGGCCGGAGCCACCACTCCAGCTGCGCCCACCTCCACCGCCAGCCGGGCCATCTTCTCGGCCAGGGGTGCCATAAACAGCTCTGCACCGGGGTGGCTCATCTCTGTTACCACATAGAGATCGGCTCCGTGCGCGGCGGCGCTCTGGGCACAGGCCTGCAAAGAGTCCTTTCCCGGGAAGGCCTGGGCGATGATGCCGCCCGCCCCCGCGCCCAGCACCGCCTGGCAGATGAGCCGGTTGGTGTTGGGAATGTCGGCCACTTTCAGGTCGGCGATGACTGGCGCAAAAGCACAAAGCTCCGTTACGATTCCGAGGCCTGCCGAGAGAATAAGAGGATAGCCGATCTTAATGGCGTCGAAATAGCCGCAAAGCTTCTCGGCGAGCGAAAGAGCCTGCTCTCGGGTTGTGACATCCAGTGCCAGGATCAGCCTTGTCTTTTTCTTCATGAAGGTCAGATTCCCTAAATGCAGCCGTCGATCAGCACCACAGCCTCTCTTAGATCGCCCACTACCTCGCGACCGGAGCGCTCACCTTTGCGATCCAAAAAGAACGCATCAAGACCCGCCTCCAGGGGCGACTCGTAGTCGTAATTGTAGTGATCTCCGATGTGCAGGACCTCAAAGGGCTTGGCGCCCATGTGGGCACAGACCGTGCTGTAGATGAGAGGCGATTTCTTGACCTCCCGGAAATCTGAGGTAGCGGAGAAGGTCTCGCTGAAGTAGTCGGAAAGACCTTCCAGCTCAATGTCGATGAACTCGCGAGCGGCGTTGGAGGTCACCACCAGCTCATAGTTTTCGGCGAGAAGATCCAGCACCTCCTGCACCTCAGGATAGGTCTCGATCTCGTCCTCGTACATCTGCAAGAGGTCGTCCTTGCCAACCTTTAGCCCGAACCTCTCGATCCAGTACATGAGGTCGTACCACTCCAGCTTATCGCTGCCGATCTTCATATACTCGCCGACAACGTATTCCTTGGCAGCGGGAAAGTCCAGGCCGGTCTTTTCGGCGTAAAGCATAGGCATGCCTTCCATCCAGACCTTGTCCACGAACCTGGATTTGACCAGGGTGCCGTCCATGTCCAGGGATATGACGCGAATCATTGATGGTTTAAAGTCTGCTTTTGGGTTATTATCCTTTCCGAAGCGTAAGACCCTTGTATCCCCTGTCCTTTTTTAAAGCTATGCGCAATTTCATCGTCGTCGGTCATAAGGCCACCACCACCCCTAATTTCTCCTTGGAAGACATCCCCGGCACCTCCGGCCGCCTGGACATTCTCTGCCGCGCCGTCACGGCTGCCTTCGTCATCTCGCACGGCATTCGAAAGGATGTCTGCGTCTTCCTGGTACTGCTGGGTGGAGAAGTTCCCAAGACCATACGGCTCGTGGGAGAGACGCTGCGCCACCTCAATCCAGATGAGCGCACCACTGCCGCATTGCTCAAGAAGGCCCTGGCCGTACCGGCCACGCCGCAGTGGGCGTTGTCCACCTCCGGCATCTTTGTGCGCACCGGCGGCCTGGCGGAAGTGCTGGCCGATCTGTTGGATGCAAAATTGATCTACCTGCGCGAGGATGGTGCGGACATTCGCGGCTTTGATGAAAGCGGCCTTTCCGGCGAGGCGGCCTTCATCCTGGGAGACCACACCGGCATGACGCCGGAAGAGGAGGCTCTGATCGAGCAGGCCGGGGCCAGGGTGGTCTCCTTGGGATCGACTAGCCTGCACGCCGACCATTGCATTGTTCTCTTAAACTGGTTCCTGGACACCAAGGTATTTATGCAGGGATGATGATAATATCCGATTGAATGAATGGATGCAATTGCAGAGTTAAATCGAAGAGCCCGATTATCGCAGTGATACTGAACCTTCTCATAGCTGGACTTGGCCACGTTTATTTGGGGTACACCAAGCGAGGAATAGTTCTGTTCTTATTGACCGTCCTGATTGCAGTCATCAGCTCGGGATTGGGCTGGATCGTGGGCGTAATCCTCTGCTCATACGATGCCTGGCAGCTTGCCAAGAATAGACCTGCACCCTTCGACTCTCTGATGAAATATGTCGGCGAATAAGTGATCGCTTAGTTACGTAAAGCATTGCAGTTATAAGCCTTGAAGTGCAAGTTGAAGTAGAATGAGAAAGGCAGACGCAAAAGAGCCATCACAGCCACTCGCCGAGGTATTTGGCCATCTTGTGAAGGATCAAACCAGCAAAGCGAATCGATATCGATCCCTTCGCCTTTGTCCTTTTAACAATAAAGTTCCCAACTGCACCAAAGACAAAGCAAAGAATCCACTTGGTGTATGCAGCATTTATTATTACGACAAGCCGGTCATCACCTGTCCCATAAGGTTTCGTGAAGAATGGATAATTACCGGCGAAGCTGCATCATTTTTCTTTGGAAAGGAAGCGACGTGGAGTTCCTTGACAGAGGTCAGGCTAAATGATGCCAACGGCAAAACCGCAGGAAATATCGATGTTGTCCTTGTCGCTTATGACGAATGTGGAAAGGTTTACGACTTTGGCGCTCTGGAGATACAGGCAGTCTACATTTCCGGAAATGTTCGCGATCCCTTTGAGTATTATATGAAAGATCCAACCGGCAACTCATCCATGGATTGGTCCAGCCAGCCCAATTATCCCAGACCGGACTATCTTTCTTCATCTCGCAAACGACTTGTCCCGCAACTTCTTTTTAAAGGCGGCATTCTTCATAGCTGGAAAAAGAAGACCGCTGTGGCTCTAAGCAAGGATTTCTTTGATACCTTACCATCATTGGAACGCATAAGCAAAGACGAGGCGGATATAGCATGGCTAATATATGACATGCAACTCGTAGATCATAGCGGCCAAGAGAGGTACGCTCTCAAAAAGATCGACGAGGTTTATACGCAGTATGAAACATCACTGAAATCAATCACTACCCCCTTGCCCGGCAAAGTTGACGATTTTATGAAACGCCTTCAAGATAAGCTCGATGAGCAGCTTGAGACTGCTCCGATAAATAATACAATCGAAGTGGTTTTTTAATGACTGCAACCAGGCAAGCTGTGCTCTTCTCAGAATCTAATAATTTTTACACCGCAAAGCCGGTAAATGTGGCTTCTGTTCCTCAGAGGAGCCCCTTTCGCTATCCAGGAGGAAAGACCTGGTTTGTTCCTGCCTTCAGAGAATGGATGGGCCACAAGTATCAAAAGCCGAAGATGCTCATTGAGCCATTTGCCGGCGGTGGAATCATCAGCCTTACCGCACTTTTTGAAAATCATGTCCAATGGGCAGTCATGGTTGAGCTGGATGAAGACGTAGCCGCAGTCTGGCAATCCGTGGTTTCTGGGAACGGGCCGTGGCTGGCAGATCGCATTATTTCCTTCAAGCTATCTCGCGAATCTGTACTTTCGGAGCTTTCCACTCCGGCAGTTGAGATCAAAGAGAGGGCTTTTCAAACCATCCTGAAAAACCGCACCTTTCATGGCGGTGTGCTGGCTAAGGGGT
>JAABPZ010000223.1 GCA_011391755.1 Methanothrix sp.
AAAGAAAAATACTTATAAACCTAAATATATAAAAATAATATGAGCCGCAACACATAGCTCCGGCTCATCGTCCTCTAGAATAATAGCTTCACTCTTCCGGCTCATCCCGGAAGATGGTCTGCTCCCTTCCCGGCCCCACTGAGACGGCAGAAATGCAGTTATCCAGCGGCTCAATATAGAGCAAATCCTCCAGCCGCTCAACATAAGCCCGGGCATTGGCAGGCAGATCGTCATACTCTTTGACCTCGGTTATATCCTCAGTCCAGCCTTCCATCTCCTCATAAATGGGCTTGCATCTGGCCAGGTCCAATGTACTCTCCGGAGGATAGCCAAGCTCCTCGCCATCGAGCATATAGCCGACGCAAATTTTTAGGGGATTTATGCCCGTCAGCACATCCAGCTTGGTTAGAGCCAGCTCCGTGTAGCCGTTCAGATGTACGGACTTCAGGCCCAGTACCGCATCAAACCAACCACAGCGTCTGGCCCGGCCCGTGGTCGTGCCATACTCCGCACCCTTCTCTCGCATCATCACGCCCAGAGCGTCTTTTAGCTCTGTGGGCATGGGACCCTCGCCAACGCGGGTGATATAGGCCTTGATCACACCGACCACGTTGTCCACCATTACCGGGCCGACGCCTAAGTTAGCGCAGGCGCTTCCTGCGGTGGTGAAGCTGGAGGTCACGAACTTCTGGGTGCCGTGTATGACATCCAGGAATGCACCCTGAGCGCCTTCCGCCAGAACGCACTTGTCCTCGATGAGAGCGATGTTGATCTCTCGCGAGACATCCGTTACCTTGTCCTTCAGGCGTTTTCCGATCTCCAGATACTCATCGATGTATGGCGCATACCTGACCACCGTGGGGTCACCACCCATGTCGGCGATGGCTTTCTCCTTGGCCGGACCGATCTCTTTGAGCTTGGCCTCCAGCAGAGCCGGGTCGGTGAGGTCTCCCATCTGCACCTCCTCGCGAGCCACCTTGTCCACGTAGGCAAACCCAATGCCACGGTTGGTGGTGCCGATCTTCTCCGTCCTGGCCTTCTCACGTAGCCCGTCGAGCTCAATGTGATAGGGCATGATGATGGTCGTCTTGGCGTCGATGCCGATATCGACCTTGATGCCCTCTGATTCCAGGGCCTGAATCTCGCTCCACAGGACGCGAGGGTTGAGCACCACGCCCGGACCGATGAGCAGCCTTCTGCCAAAGATGGCGCCGCTGGGGACCAGATGCAGCTTGTATTTCTTGCCTCCTACTACCACGGTATGGCCGGCGTTGTCGCCGCCCTGGAAGCGAACCACTACATCGTAATTTTCGGCCAGCAGATCAATAACCTTGCCTTTGCCTTCATCACCAAACTGTGCACCGGTGAGTATCGTAAACATGAGACGTAATTTAACGGCCACGTAGATAACAATTTTGATGCACATAGCTGGCAATGGCCACCGTCACATCCACGCCCAGGGCCTCGAAGATGCCCTTTCCCGAGGGAGTTGCATTCACCTCGATGACGGTGAGGCCGCGCCCCGTCTCCAGAAGATCCACGCCGCAGTAGACGGCGCCCACCGCTGAAGCCGCCTTTGTCGCCAACTCCACCAGTTCCTTGGTAAGAGGACAGGCGGCTGCCCGGCCACCGCGGGCCAGGTTGCTGATCCACTGGCCGGGAGGAGCGAGGCGATAGATAGCGCCCAAAACTATGCCGTCCACCACAAAGGCCCGGATGTCTCGGGGTGAATCGAGGGCGATGAACTCCTGCAGGTAGACCAGCCCCTGGCTTTCCAGGATGTCCTCTAGCCGGGCCTGGTCCAAATCGCTGCCGTCCTGCAGAAGAACGATATCTTTGCCCTTGTAGCCGAAGAGGGGCTTGGAGACGGCCTTTTTAAAATCGTGCACGGCTCTTCCGGCTTCTTTGACGCTGGTGGTGACAGCAGTCCTGGGAGTGGCAACCCCGGCATCGTGCAGAGCCCGGGAGGTGGCGAACTTGTTGGCTGCCCTAGCTATGGCCTGGGGGGGATTGATGATGGCGATTCCCTTTTCCTGCAGGGCCTGCAAGACCTCAAAACGGAAGGCGACGTCGCTCGCCCCCCTTCGGCCCAGGTCCCGCACCACAATGGCGTCCAGATTGAGGAGATCGACTCCGGCGCAGCTAAAGGATTGGCCGCCTGCGATGCTGGCCAGGAGGTCTGAGAAGTTCAGGAAAAATGCATCTATGCCTTTTGCAGAGAAGGAGGCGAGGAGAGCCTGGGCCGTCCAGTCCTTATGGTCGGAGACGATGATGGCAACGCGCATGAAAAGGGAATTGGCGGGCAAATATATCACGATTGCCTTAAGGTTTGAGCCCCTGGCTATTTTGGCGTTTGCGCCTGCTTTTTACCGACGATGATGCAAAGTGTGCTGCCATCTCGTTTAGGCTAATCTCGTAGCTTTGCACCAGTGAGGCGGTATAGTACTCCAGCCAGGGCGTAATGTCTGCCTCAGATCGCCCCTCGTAGTAATCAATCAACTCTCCATGCACATTGAGAGCCTGATTGTAGCTGTCAAGATCCTCTGCGTATTGCTCTTCGGGCATGATCAAGCCGGACAGACTGTAGCCGTCCCTCATCAGGATGAAGTCTGCGCACAGGCGGGCGGCTTTGCCGTTGCCGTCGTTAAAAGGTCGAAGGGCGGCAAGCTGATAGTGAACCAATCCAGCAATGACAGGGACTGCCAGTTCGCTGCTTCTGGCCTCCTCCGTCCAGATTTCAAGAGCTGCGATCAGCTCGGGCAGGTCCTCGGGCCGGGGAGGAAGATAAACCACATCTACGGTAAGTGAATTCTTTATGGCGCTCTTTTTTTTGCGAAGATGCGTGGGGCGGGAGGACTTGCCAGTCGTGGCCAATCTGTGAAAGCGACCGATGAAGATCGGA
>JAABPZ010000224.1 GCA_011391755.1 Methanothrix sp.
TGCTCTTCCGATCTGGCCCACTCCTCGGCTTTCTGCAGAGCTTTGCTGTAATTACGCACCTCTGCGACATCCTTTTCCAGGCCTGGGATCTCAGCAGTCTCGTCGGCAATCACAGCAGCCGCCTGTTCAAGGGTGAGACGGCCGCCTTCGATGAAGGTCGAAGAGCGGGAAGCCCGCACACGAGCGCGGCCACGTAGCACTTCATATCCTCCGAGCGGCAGGATAATGGTGTCCCCCAAGACGCGCGCCATCTCGATCTTCGTCAAGCTGCGGGAGATGGCAGGGGTGAGGGTGAAACGGGGGGACCAGATGGGGGACGGATTTTCTCTTATCATAATATGCTCCTAATCGCCTCAGATATGCTCCAAACCTCGATCAGCCCGGATTCTTTGATCTTACGAGATTGTTATCGAGAACAAACCTCGAATCTCTTTTTAGCAAGCTGGTTGCTCTCCTCTTTGATCTCG
>JAABPZ010000225.1 GCA_011391755.1 Methanothrix sp.
AAATCTCCGGGCTGGTGCCGATCTCATCCGAGCGGAAATGAGTGAGAGGCAGATCGGTGAGATCGTAGCGCACCGTGCCGTCTTTGAAGATGTTTATGCCGTGCTTGGCTCGCAGTATGCCTTTCTCCAGAGGCTCGGGAGTCTTATCCCGGGAGGAGAGACCCAGGACGCCCTTGAGCGACTCCGGCTCGCGTTCGCCCAAACGCTCCAGCGCCTGGTGATACAGCTTCTTTACGTCGATCTGCATCTTGGCAGCGGCCGAGGTATCCTTACCGCATTTGGGGCACTTATCCGGGGCGGGAATGTTACATTTGGGGCAGACTCTCTTTTTTTCTGTGTAGCCGCCGCACTCGCAACGAAAGGCAAAGCCCACCTTACCGCAGTCTTTGCATATCCGCCGCTCTATCTCCACATTGATGATGCCGGTGGTATTGCTTGTGGAGTGCTTGGCAGCCTCTTGAATGGACCTTGATTTGCCGCCTTCCTCTCCGGCCGGAAAGAGCACATGCGGTGGTGGGCGCATCAGCCTTTTATCCGATTTCTCGGGACGGCCCATGCGAGCACCGATGCGCGTGGGAGCCCGGGCGCGAACAACCAGGCCGGAGAGTTCGTTGACGGCGTCCAGCGCAGAGGATTTCTTCTTTTCTGCATCTGCCTTATCGCCTTCTGACTTTTCATCTCCGGTACACTCCTCTGCCGTCTGAAGGCTGCATTTTTTCAGGCGCGCACCATCCGCCTCCAAACCCAGGCAGAGCAAGAGAGGCAGCGGATCTTCGATGATTATTTCCCCCTCTCTAACCTTATGGAGTACCAGCAGCGTCTCCAGGGATTCCTTAGCAGGCAAGGGAAGCCTGAGGGTCCCGGATTCAAGGCGGCCTTCTGAGAATACCAGAGAGACGAGACTCTCAAACTCCGGCATAGAAAGATCATGCCAGAGATAGGTATGAGCCGGGTGCAGGGGCACGCCGTATTCTCGGGATAAAGCTATGGCTTCCTTACCAGTGATCTTCTCTTTGCCGGCTGGGTTGCCGCCCGCTTTCAATAGCTCCTCTGCCCACCACTCAAAGACATAAGAGGCAGGAGCCAGGGGGCGGTTGTTCTCCAGGAACTCACCGTAGCTGATTAGAATTTCGCCTATGTCCAAAATATTGGAGACGTGAGCTTTAAGCGCCGCATGAATGGTCCTGGGATCTTTGCAGCTTTTGGGCATCCATTCCAGGATATCCGTATCGGAATCGAAGCGAACCACATCGCCGTTTAGTAATCTCACCGTCGGCCCCTCGATGGAGCTGACGGGAGCCACCGCCGCTGCTTTCCCCGGCTGCTCCACCTTGATCTGGGTTCCGGCAGCCATGAACTGACCCAAAAGCAGCATGCTGGCGGGATTGACGCCGGCGGCGGCAAGGCCCGTATTTCTGGCCCGCCCATAACGCAGCCGAAAGCCGCCTGGCCGAGAGGGATGGGAAAATACGGGACGCCCCGCAATCAGGTCTCGCAAAAACTTGGGGGAAGAGTCTCCGCCTTCCTTTTTGCCACTGGCCAGAGAATCGAGCCACTCCCAGCCGGTAATGCCCAGTTTTACGACATGCTTCTTGAGCTTGGGCCTCTTCAGGGCGATGCCCTCCGCTGAGACCAGAGCGATGCCGCCCCGCACGCGGTTGGTCTCGATTCTGGGAAGGTCGCGGTATCCTGAGACCTCCTCCTCCTCGGTGGGCTCGCCCTCGATGCAGATGGGGCAGTTACGCACAATGATTCGAATCTCGTCGTCCGAGGGGGAATACTGGAGGCCAGCCACCCGTTTGTAAAGGCCGATCTCCTCAACATAGCGCTCCACCTCTTCGGGCCTTGGTTTCCAGGGAGCGATGCCTACGGCCCTTCTCACATAATCGGCCACGAGAACCGAGAGAGCCTGGGCGGTTCCGCCTGCGGAGCGAATGGGACCGGCGTAGTAAACCTTGAGATATTCTGTACCATCATCGTTCTTGCCCAGGTCCACGCGAGCGATTCCTTCAATGGGCGCTGCCACCACGCCCTCGGTTAGCAGGGCAACCGATGTGCGGATGGCGTTCTCCACGGACTGGATCTTGGTGGCGCCTTTCCCCAGACGCCCCTCCGCGAAATCAATACCGATGGCCAGAGCGGCTTCTTCCCGGCTCATGCCCATCTCTTCCAGCTCCCGAATTCGTACCGCAATGCCGGGAATGCCAATCAGTTTCTCCACTCTTTCCGCCAGGTCCACAGCCAGCGGTATCTCCACCTCGGTGCTGGGGTCCAATCCCTGACTACGTGCGGCCTGGGCTATGTCCATGGCGTTTTTAAGACCCTGTTGTAAATGCTCGAAGTATTCGTCCGTCTTCATTTTAACTCTTTATCTACCACTCATCTTTTGCTCTTCAACCTTCGTACTTCAATCTCATTACTTACTCTTCTCCCCATAGCTTGAGACCCGTGATAGAATCAGGTACTCTTTTCAGGGGCAGGCCGGAAAGCTCCTGCAAATAAAGCTCGGCGGCAAAGATGGTGCCAGAGGTCAGGTGGCCGCCAAAGGTCCTTCCCGTCCTATCCGATAGAACGGCATGAGCATGCACAAAGGGCCGGCCATCCCGCATGGATATATTTCCAGAGCAAGAGGCCAATTCCACTGGCTCTTCCAGGGAAAATGTGCCGTACTCGTGAGAAAGCTGATCGTAGTAGCCAAGTTCCGCCCCCGAGAGGGCACCGATAGCGCTCAAAGCGCCCGTCTCAATTCCATTCTCCTCGGCCAGATTGGTGATCTGACTGATGATATCCGCACCGTGGTCTAGCCTGGCAAAAAATATGCGACCTTGTTGGTACTCCCTGATCATAATTAACCAACCCTCGTCTTCCTCAGTGTCTCATAAGATCATAATGCTTTCGAAGGGCAATTATTCTTCATGTTGGAAAGTGAGAACGGTTTTTCTCCACTTTAAAGGACCATATTAAAACGGGATCTCATTGACGATAAGGTGGTGCTTGATGCTTTTTTGAGCTAACTTCATAAAATATATTACTAATCAACCCCCCGGCTTCGCGTGTGGCGATGCCACAACATATGTCGTTTGCAGGGAATAAAGCTAGATTCATTTATTATTATTATTTACTCAGTTACGGTTTTTCAATAGCTGTAGAAACTTTAAAAAATTCTTTGTGACATTTTTCCACTGGAGCTATTCTCTGTTGAGAATTCCGGTTGAGAATTTTCTTCCCAGAACGCGGGACTTTTCATTCTTAGCCGGGAGTTTAAGAACCTTGCGCCCCCCCACTCAAAGCGTCATCTATTTTTGATGCGAGCCCCAACACTCTTCGATGAATCTGGAGTCTCTGGCATCCGAG
>JAABPZ010000226.1 GCA_011391755.1 Methanothrix sp.
TTTGAAGGCACTAGCTCCTGTCTCAAATATGCCCTGACCGAGGATGTCTACGCCGCCGCTTCCAATCATTGCCGTCTGAGCCAAGGCAGGAGCCGCAAATGCTGCCAATGCCATAGCCAGTACAAATAACATTGCTACTTCTTTAATAATCTCACCCCATTAATCCGTTTAGGTTGTACGTAACTAAGTTTCAATTATATATATACTTTTTGGTGTTTTTTAAGAAGAAATCATAGATTTATAGGAATATTCTAGTGGAGAAATTTTGCACGCAATATGCATTGCAGATAATACGAGCGAAACCCAAAATTAAGTTAATCAGTCCGAAAATGATTTCAAGAATAAAGTTGTGGAATATAATGAGCTACTAGAAGAGCCAGACTACGAAAGATGCGCCCGCCCGCACTCGCGCAGCCACGCACGTTCGCTCAGCGGTGCGCAGCGAAAGAGGACGGATGACCGATGGCGCGCGAGGCCCCGATGCTGCGGTCAGTCGAGCCGCAGGTTGGCGATGGATTTGTCGGCAAGGGACTGCCTTGCATTATGGGTGAGCAAAAAACCACTTAATCGTCTTTGTGCGTACTTTGTGTGCTTCGTGAGCTTTGCAGTTATAATTATAATAATAAATTTATCTAAAACAGAACTTAGGTTTTTCACCAAATAGATCACATAGCGCACAAAGAACTCACGAAAAACGTCGAACCAAACAGGCTGCGCTCCCGCGCGCGGGCAGCCACGTTCGCCCAGGCGAGCCTGGACCCACACGCGCACAGGACAAAAAAGCCCAGTAGGCTGCAGCCGTAGCTAAAGCATTTGCACATTTCTCTTCTGCTTGACCTTCTCGTACAGCTTTCGATCCATGGTCAGCAGTGGAGCATTCTCCCTTTCTGAAGCTGCCAAAAAGAGTGAGTCGTAAAAAGCAATTTTGTCTTCAATCGCAATCCGGTATGCCTCACTGATCAGGTCGCTCGCCCGAATGGGGGCGCACGCCTCGGAGATAAAGCCCATGCACTCCCGGAGGGCAGAGAATATCAGCTCAGGGTCCTCATGAAAATGAACCACACGTTTCCAGGCGACGTTGCCCACCTCAGCCATGGACTGGTCTAGGGCCATCAGGTCCTTATCAGCAATGGCATCAGCAGCCTTCTCGGATGATGCGTCCCGAAAAAAGAAGAGAGCCGCTATGACAGATGAATCCAGGATGACATTATCTGGCATCTCTATCCTCTCTTATCATCTCTGCGGCGCTGCTCTCGATAGGCAACATCTTCATCCTAAACTGGCGAGCCTCTGCCAGGAAGTGATGCTTTTTCTTCTCGCGGACCATCTTCTCCACAGCTTCCCTGATCTCTGCCTGCCAGTTGACGTCTCTTATCTCGTCCATCATGCGGCGCACATGATCGTCCAAACGGATGCTGTAAACACTGGTTGACATAATGCATATGTTTACTTTCTAGTATATGCAAATAATGCTCATCCTATCCCAGATGCACTCGCCCAGACCTGCGCAGCCACGCAAGCGCGCGCCTGGGACGCCGGCCTGCCGCGCGGATCGCCTCCGTGATGCGCGACGGAAGAGTACGGGATGAAGGGAGCGCGAGGTCCCAGGCCCCCAGTCGGGGAGAAGCTCCGCGGTCAGGGTCAGTCGAGACGCGATTTGGGATGGCTTTGCTTCTCATTAAGGGTAAGCAAAAAACCACTTGATCGTCTTTGTGCGTACTTTGTGGGCTTCGTGTGCTTTGTGGTTATTATTATGATAATCAATTTATCTGAAAAGATCACAAAGCGCACAAAGAACTCACGAAAAACGTCGAACTAAAGCAGGCTGCGCTCCCATGCGCACGGGAAGCCACGCTTGCCCAGGCGGTCCAAGACCCGTATGCACGGGTGAAACTTGGCGGTCGGTTTCGTCGCGAAGATGCCAAGAGATCGAAGGAAGGACTGTACTTCGAATATAAACATCGATAAAAAGCAGCTAGATTGGGGGAATTATTGTGTGCCGCAAAGAATGCAAGTCGAAATCTCACTCCTTTCTCTTCTTTCTCGCCGCCCTGTACTTGGGCCAGCTCTGCCGGGCCATCCCATTATCTAGGTAGCTGGCCGCCACGCTGTCGGAGACGGCCCGCTCAATCCTATCGTCGCGACTCCTTCGCTCCGCTGCCGCTTTCTTGACGACGATGTAGTTGGCTATGAAAAAGATGGGGAGCATGAGAATACAGATCACGACTATCTGCCAGATTTCCATAATAAAAATCGGTTTCTGGAATATAAAAGGAGCACCTCACTTAAACTTCGCCAGCAGTCTGGCATAAAACTCCCGCTCCCGTCCTTTGGTGGAGCGCACCAGCCGGTCGAGTATCAGCTCGGGGGTGCTCTTGGCCAGATAGTTGTAGCGCGGGCTTCGGCAGACGCAGAGGTTGTTGTTCAGATCCAGCCCCTCCGCCTCAATTCCGTCCACGCGCACCGGCGTCTCGACATAGCGGCGCACATCCTCGGCCAGGTGGCTCACGAAGACGGCCACGCAGCCGCGCCGGTTCAGCTCATCCAGCATGCAGGCGATAATGCGCGCCGAGGCTCCCGGCTCGGTGATGGCCTCCAGCTCGTCTGCCAGGACGATCTTTCGCTTCTCGTTCTCCACCACGGCGAACTTCTTCATGGCCGTCTCGAAGGCCCCGGCAGAGAGTGTGCCGCGGCTTTTGCTGAAGTAGTAAAACTCCTCAAAGAGGGAGAGGCGGCAGGCAATAGCTGGCACGGGCAGGCCCATGTGCGCCAGGATGACAATTTGAGAGATCAGGTCCAGGAGCGTGGTCTTGCCGCCTGAGTTCACGCCGCTTAAGAGCGCCACCTTTTCTGCATGATCTGTGCCTCCCAAGGAGTAGCTCACCGCCTCGGGCCGGTCCAAAAAGAGGTGGCGGCCCTCCGTAAAGGAGAGGCACGGCTCCTCGGCGATCTCGGGAAAGGTGAGATTCTCTGCCAGGGCAAACTGCCCCAGAGCATGAGAAAAGTCAAACTCCATCAGGGCGTGGATCAGGGCAAGAGCCTCGTCTCTTTTGTCTTGCAGGCCTCGCGCATTCTCTCTTTTTGTCTTCAAGCCTCGTCCTTCCCTGCGGCTTCTTAGCTCCTGCTCAAAGGTGCGCAGTGCCTGCCGGTCCAGCTCGAGAGGATAGCAGACCTCTGCCGAGAAGATCTCATCCAGCCACACCGCTTCCGCTCCCTGTAGCTCCAGCTCGCTCGCCGCGCGCGCCTTTGCCTCCTTCAGAACCTTTGCAAAGACGTTCTTCATCTGCACCTCCAAGAGCTCACGCACGCCTTCTCCTCGGCTCATGACCAGGAGCAGGT
>JAABPZ010000227.1 GCA_011391755.1 Methanothrix sp.
TCCACTACACCTGCCGAAGCGATTGCGTCATCTGTTCCATAGCCGCAGGTGCTGATGGCCAAAACACCCTTCGCGGCAAGGTCCAGGGCACAGGCCATGATGGCAAAACGGCCTCCGTTGCTCTCCCCGGCATAGATGATGTTTGTCGGGTCGATCTCGGGCCGGCTGCGCAGTGCTTCCCCCGCCGCCAGGGCATCATAAACCATTTTATGCTCCGTTGGCTCAACGCCTTTTAAAAACATCTGTAGATCGGCTTTTGCATCGACTCCTCCCAAATTTCTCTGGTCAAGGGTGATGCTGGCAAATCCCAGGTCGGCCAGGTACCTGGCCAGCTTCTGCTCTTGCTCTTTGTGAACGGTGGCGCCGGGCAAGAGCACAATGCCGGGAATGATCCCTTTCTTTTTATCATCTGCATCCGGCGCGGGGATTCTCAAGAGCGCTGCGATCTTTGCATCACGGCTCTGAAAATGGACTGCCGAAAGGGTGCTGTTGCCATCATCCTCGGGCGGGCTCATACTCTGTACCCTAGAATTCCTTTCTCGGATACTGTCCACGGCCCGGCGGATGTGCTATCCGAAAAAAATTGCCATCCCAAAAAGAGAGCGATAACTCCAACCAGAAGCATCACTGCGGTGCCCTTCCTCTGCTCCAACATTTTCTAATGCGCCTCTTCAGCTTCAGATGGAGGGTTTCCATTGTTCATCGGCCAATTTGGTCAAGGTGCCGTTCTTATTCAATTCATAGCCGATAGGAATTTTTCCCCAGCTCCACAGGCTGGTAGGTGCGTTGTTGTTTGAGCTGTTTGTCTCTGTCTGGTTGGTTTGATTTTGGGTGATAGTGGCGTTCTCTGATTGATTGGCTGAATTGTTGGTGAAGTTGGCCAGGATTGTCATGCCGCTTTCCTGGCTGATCATAATAGTTTCTAGTGACTGAGAGCTGCATGCCAGTGCAAAAAGGATTAGAGCTAAAATCATCAAATTTCTCATACCATATCTGGATCGTTTCCTCATTTCTATACTTTTCCTTTCGAGCTTGAGTCAGGGGCGTTTCTCTCTCTCGCCTCAGATCGACATCATGCTCCTTTTTTCCAGATAGGTCTGCAAGAAGTCTCTCACCGGGATAATATCCGGCTGCATAGACAGGTCGGCCAGCAGCCTTTCCAGGTAGCCTCTCTCTTTTAGGCGGGCAAGGGTGAACGGAAAGTTGATGTCAAAGATCCAGCTCGAATACATCAAACGCAGGTCGCCCAGAGTCTTTAGTGCGGCAATCCTCACCATCTTTCCCTGCAAAATGTCCGAGACGACTTCCTCAGATAGCTGCAGACCATCGCTTAGACCGAAGTCGAGTGCAGGGTTAGGATGCGAATCTCTCGTCTCAAAATGCAGAGCGACAACTCCCAGTATGTCCAGCTTATCGGCATCCCTGATCAATTTCGAGAAGAGGGTAACTTCGGTTTTTTCAGTAACCGGTATCTGGTACTTGTTGTGATGCCAGATGCTCTTTCGGATCAGATTTCTCTCTTCTTTAGGCAGGCAGGAAAGAACTCCCGAGCGGTTGATAGCCTTGAGGCCGAGCATTGCATGATCCGCAGTCATGCTGTCATTGAAGGAGCCAAAACCACACATTTGCTCGAATCGACCCACATCGTGCAAGAGGGCCAGCGCCTTCGACAGAACCACATCTTCTTCCTTCATGCCCAGAGATCCGGCGATTTCTGTGATGTTCTGGCAGACTCGGTAGGTGTGGGCAAGCTTGAGAATTATGTTCTTTTCAATCTCTGCATCCGGGCAATGAAAACGGCTGGTATAATCTTCAAACCATTGCTGGCAGAAAAAAAGGTGTCTACTATCAATGTCAGGCTTTGGGGCACGAATCGTTCTTGAACGCATAGATCAGTGATGCGCTCCGTGCGCATCCCCGTGCGCGCCGTGGGGCGCAGCATTGGATCCCGCCTTGACAGCCAGGAAATCCTTATCGATGTAAGCCTGATGTGCCAGGTCCAGGCACTCCTTGCACAGATTAAACATTTCATCCTTGGGGCCGTGAATGGTAGCCAAATTGAGCTTGATAGGTACAGTCTCCTTCTCAACAAGACACAGCGCGCACTTCATTTAATTCACCTTGCTAGTGGCTCTGATTCAAACGGTTATAAGCATTTCCTTTCAGGCGTTCCTTTCCACCGCCCGTAAAGATCGTTCTCTACTCCGAGAAGATCGAGCACCCGGCCCACCAGTACATCCACCAGCTCATCAAGGCTTTGGGGCCGGGAGTAGAAGGCAGGGCAGGCCGGCAGGACAACCGCTCCCGCCTCACAAGCCGCGACCATGTTGCGCAGCCCTACCAGGCTTATGGGAGTCTCTCTGGGAACGATTATCAGCCGCCTTTTCTCTTTGAGGCAGACCTCTGCCGCCCGGGTGATGAGCGTGTGCGAGGAGCCGCAGGCAATTCCAGAGAGCGTTCCCATGCTGCAGGGGATGACGACCATGGCATCAAAGTGATGCGAGCCGCTGGCTATGGGCGCGGCAAAGTCGCGGGACGCGTAAACGTGATCGGCCAGATCCTGTACATCCGTTAGCAGAGAACCGGTCTCAATTTCAATGATCTTTGCGGCCGATTCGGTTATTACCAGATGGGTGATGCAGTCCTTCTCTCGCAAGACCTGCAAGAGCCGAATGCCGTACGCCGCCCCCGATGCCCCGCTTATGCCCACAACGATTTCCATATAAATCCCTCACTATTTACATTTTCAAATATATTACTATCACCATTATATCAAGCCTCTCTCGCGAAGAGCTCTCATCCATTTGTCATCTCATCCATCCTTCGTTGCAGAAGAAACTCACGAAAAGCATCTTCGTCGGGCCGGTCCGGCAAAGGGCTGGCTTCATATGCCTCTTGCAATTGCTGCAACTTTTCCATGACCTCCCCGGTCCCTGGCGTACCCAAAGCGGGTGCAAAGCAAATCTTGCCTTCTAAGAGGAGCTTAATCCCAAAATTGATGGTCCTTTGAGCCGTCCTGTAGCCTTTGCCTCCCATCTTTGCCTTTTCCTCGGATTTGATCTGGCTTTGTGCCATACCTTTGACAGAGTGATATGTGTTGCGGCAGAGGTTGGCCTCTACCAGGGCCGATAGCTCCTCCCGGACAGAAGAGGGCTTAATGACGAGGGGGCTAGTGACATACCAGATAGCGTTGACGTTTCCTTTGATAAGCTGATTTATAAGATGGCCGATCTCCCAGCCTAAGGTGTCATAAATCTCTCCTCCTCGGGCCGTTATCTGCTGGCGAATGGTGGGCGAAATCCTTTCGCCTCGCAGGAGAGCCCTGGTGGGA
>JAABPZ010000228.1 GCA_011391755.1 Methanothrix sp.
GCACCCACAACATTTTGTGCTACGAATACGACGATTATATCGGCTGGCCAGATGATACTACCGAAGCCTACGCCATGGACGAAGGCTTTGCAGACTATTTCGCCTGCAGCTTTACCAACAGTTCCATACTAGGCGAAGGCTGTTTCACAAATCCCAGAAACCTTCAGAATACTCGGCAATACCCCGGAAAAAGCAGTTATAACATCGAAGGACATACTGGGGGAATGATCATCGCCGGAGCTGCCTGGGACTTAAGGCAACGACTCGTCAGCAACCATGGCGTTGCAGGGGCAAGAATCGCGGACGAACTCATCCTGGAAGCTCACCAAATACTCTCGACATTCCCGAGAAGATACTACTTCTCCGACCCCCATGAAAGCAACCTGCTCTATGCGCTTTATAAGGCGGCCGACATTGACAACAACCTGCTGAACGGATTCCCGTACTTTTATGATATACAGCAGGCCTTTCACGCCCACGCTCTCCTCCAGGCAGTCCTCTATAACGGAGACAGCTTTGACTTCTCTACCAATATACTAGGCAACTATACAGGAGGTGATCTCTACTACTCCTCCGGTAAATTCTGGGCGAACAATGTCAACCAGAAGGGAGTGAACGACCTGGGAAACATCGGAAACGCTGACTTAGCTACCGTCAACATCCCCAACTCAGGCTTTACGCACTTTGGAGTAGCTGCAGTCGTAGACCACACATATGTGTCAATAGCGCAAGAAGGGGAAATTGCAGGCTACATAGCATTCCGGGTTACCGCAATCAGCGCCGACAAATCAAAGGTAACCATACGATACCTCTACCGGTTCAGCCCTCACTGGTGTGTCGCCAATCTCAATTCTAAAGAGATACATAAATTGGATTGCCACTGGGCATCCCTAATGGCTAATAGCAATAAATCATTCTGCAAGGATCTGAGTGAGGTAGCCAAGCTAATCAAAGAGAAAGGATACAACGGGTGTCATTACTGTCTTCCCAGATATGATACGGACACACTGACTGTCCAGCAGGTTCATCATAATCTGGATGATGATTTGTCGACTTAATGCTTAAAATTAAATAACTCTTTTTTTAATAGTAGATTATCATTCGGCACTCCGGGCAGCTCTGATCTCTCTAACTTTAATTTTATATATTTTTTAATCCTCTGTGCTCTTTGTGCCTTTGTGGTGCGCGTAGTAGTAGTAAGCACTAACTCAGCATCTCTGCCAAAATCCATTTAGCCAAAATGGCCACCAATGGGAAGCCCACATGGGAGTCATGAAGAGCGCTACGTCCTGGTGCTCGGCCAGAGTTCTATCATAGTTTTTGTTTCCGCCCAGAGCAAGAGCAATGCAGTCATCGATCCTTTCGCCCCGCTCATCGGTCAGGAAGTAGATCGTGCAGGCCAGATCGGATAGGTCGTGCTCCAGATCGGCCAGAGCGTTGCCGCATTTTCCATAGAATATCAGTATCCCGTCCGAGAATGCGGCCAGGCGGCGAATATTATCATATACGGCGGCCTTGAGCAGATCCAGGTCGGAGTGCAGCCCGAGACGAAGCGGGCTCACCACCACCACAAGCTCCGCCGCTTTGCGGTGAAAGCTGCGAGAAAGGATGCCGCCCGGCCTGCTTTGTCGCTCCATGAGGTGCTCGGCTATTCGGTCCTGACCCAGCAGGAGGTGGGGGCGGTTTTGCGCCCTCAGCTTTGCGGAGAGGCTCAGGGCTTCCTTCCCGTCCACGAGGAGAAGCTCCCGGACCTCTTGATCGGCAGAGAGCAGGTGGACTAGCTCGTCCTCCAGCATCCGGCAGGCGATAATGCTCAGTACGGGCATGGGTTATCTGGCTTTCGTGGTCGGGGGATATCAAGATATGCAATCGTGGGCTGATTTCTGGATTTGAAATTTACTGATAACGATTACGGACTCAAGGCAGACGTTTTGTTGGGTTGCGATTCGAAAACATCCGGAAAAGGGCAGCATTCCTAAGGGCCCCGGAGGAGCTATCGAATGAGGCGGCCCTCTGAACAGGGGGACAAAGTCGTGCGGACGGAAAAAGCTCTGGCCGTGTTTGATCATTCTGGATCTTCAGTTCATGAATGGGAGAAAGAATGAAGCTATGCCGCCCGACCACGGACGGGGAAAAAATGCTTGATTTGAAAGTGGCCCAGTATAGAGCGCGCAAACGAACAAATCATATAATTGTAGGGATTACTGATTCCAATTATGATCTGATGGAGGAGAACAATAAATGATTATTGAAAAAAGAACCCCCCCTGCGGCAAAACCGTTCACGATACGAATCTTTTGTCCGGACGGAAGCCCCAGTGGCCTCCGCATAATAGAAAAGTCTAATTGGTCTGGACGATGCCTGGTATGTCCTAAGTCTTTGCTTCCAGAGATCAAGAATAACCCAGATTATAAATCAATGTTTGACTCTCCCGGCGTCTATGTCCTTTTTGGGGAGTCAGAAGAGGAGGAATTACCAAGAATTTATGTAGGAGAAGGTGATCCAGTTGGTCCTCGCTTGGATAAGCACTACGTAGAAAAGGATTTTTGGACATGGTTCGCTTTTTTTATCGCTGCCGATGGAAGTCTGAATAAGTCGGATATCCAGCATTTTGAAGCTAAACTGGTTGCACTTGCAAATGATGCCCAGAAGATGAGTTTGGATAATGATAATTTTCCGCAGTTTCCAAACCTATCTCTCGCCGATAAGGCCGAGGCGGATGGCTTTCTGTCTGAGATGCTCAGCATATTTCCGTTGATAGGTTTGAATGCGTTCGAAAAGGAAAAAATATCGAGAGATACTCTGTTACATATCGATTCTTGCAGAATTAATGCAAACGGATATGAGACGCAAGACGGCTTCCTGGTCCTAGAAGGATCCATGGCGGTCCTTTCTGGAACACCTGGTATTTCAAAATCCCTTCATAAATTGCGAAAAGAACTCGTTGAAAAGAAGGTTATGACCGCAAGAGGGGACCACATGGTGTTTGTTCAAGATTACATCTTCCGTACTCCAGCTACTGCGGCAGGTACAATATTGGGTCATCCGGCCGGCAAATCGTTTTGGATGGATGAAAATGGGATGACCCTAAAAGAGCTTCAAGAAAAACGAATTGGAAATGCGAGCAACGAGCCCATAGACTCATAGAAATACGGCTTCGACATCAATACTAGAGTTCCAGAATACGCCCTATGAGGCGCATTTTTTTGATAAATAATCGTCAAATCAAAACAAATAAGAATTTATCCTAGATTCCCGCCCACTCATAACGAGGCAGGCGGTTTCAGCCCAAGATCATGGTACAGTTGTTTTTGTTTTTCCA
>JAABPZ010000229.1 GCA_011391755.1 Methanothrix sp.
TCAGTTCTTTGTGTATCTCTTCCGCCAATTCATCCAGGATCCCAAGAATTTGGCCCCCATCGTCCACATCATTCTCGAAAGTCACCTCTCTCCCGATCGATTTTGTCTCAGATCCTTCTATGACCTCACTGTAATCGATACCACTGGCGTATTCATGAAGCCTGCTACCCCAAACGCCAAAGAGTCGAGTTAATTGCCCAGAATCTATGGCGGCCAGATCGCCTATGGTATCGATTTTGAGGTCTTTTAGCTTTCTCTCGGTCTTAGGACCCACGCCCGGTATCTTCCTGACTTTCAAAGGCGAAAGGAATTCCTTTGCATCCTCTTCTCTAATTAGGGTCAGACCATAAGGCTTCTTGTAATCAGAACTGATCTTGGCGAGCATCTTATTGGGCGCAACACCAATGGAGCATGTCAATTTTTCCTTATCCAGGACCACTTCCATCAATTTTCCGGCAAATTCGCTTGCCTCATCGAAGTCCTTTACCTGGCTCGATATGTCGAGGTATGCTTCATCTATCCCGCCCTGCTCAAATTTATCGGCATGACTCTTGAGAATTTTCATTATGCTATTGGACGCCGGGATATAAAGGTCGAAATGAGGTCTCAGATAAACGCCTTGCGGGCACAGCTTCCAGGCTCTGGATATAGGCATGGCCGATCTGATGCCGAACTTGCGGGCTTCATAAGAGGCGCTGCTAACGACGCCTCTGCCTTTGCCTTCTTTTGGATCTGCTCCAACAATTACCGGCTTGCCCTTCAATTCCGGGTGCTCTCGAACTTCTACAGAAGGAAAGAAGGCATCCAAATCGACATGGAGAATTACTCGCATACTGATTCTCTATCTAGATGACAGAATCTAATAGCCATTAGCCTTTGCCTGGTTCCTTCTCTTTGGACAGCAAGGCCGCCACCGTAGCGATAATCATGCATATCAGCATGAGCAGCCATAAGCCCTGGTAGGACTCCAGGGACCTGGTGTTCAGCATCAGGCCGGAGGCCTGCTGCAGTATGGCCCCGCCGGCGAAGGGAAATATGTTGAGAGCCGCGGTGCTCGTCCCCACAATGCTTATGGGGAACAGCTCCTTGATCTGAGCATAGCTCGCCACGAAGAACCCGCCGAAGAAGCCGAAGGCGAAGTTTATTGCCATATAGGTCTCAGTACTGGTGATATGCCCGGCGGTCATCCATATTATCGCCCAGATGATCGTATACACCACGGTTCCTATTATGAGCACCTTCTTGCGGGACTTCAGGATCTTATCAGAGATGTACCCGGCAGTAGGGCAGCCCAGGATCATGCCCATCCCGATGAAGGTCAGCACCAGCCCGTAGGTGGGCCTATCCCATCCCAGGATGTCATGGAAAAACGGTCCCGCCCACAGTCCTTGATAGACCATCATGCTGCCGTACATGAAGAAGAACCATATGGCCAGGGGCCAGAACTTCCTGCCTGCCCCGAATGTCATCTTGAGCGCTCTGCCCATGGGAATCTTCTCCATCGTTTTGGTATCAGCTATTGGCTCACCTTTCTCCTCGGCCTCGATCTCCTGGATACTGGGAAGGTTCATGTCCGAGGGCCGGTCCCGAGTGATCATCCAGACTAAAGCCGCCAGGACGAGCGCGATCATGCCCAGTATGATGAATACCTGCTGCCAGCCCAGGGCGTCGGAGATCAAGGCCAAAGGGCCGGCGGCGCTCAGGGCTCCGATGTTGCCCACCGCCAGCAGGATACCGGAAAGAGAAGCGAACTCATTCTTGCGGTACCAGGCGGCCAGGATCTTCATGGTGGGGATGTAAACCATGGCCACGCCTATGCCGATCAACAACCGTCCTGCGATGACCGTCTCGAAAGTAGATGCCATCCCGGTTAAGATCGCGCCGGCCGCGGCTACAAGCGTGAAGAAGCTGACCGTTTTGCGTGGTCCCCAGTTGTCGGTCAATAATCCAGACGGCAACTGCATGACTGTGTAGGCGTAGAAATACACAGAGCTCAAAAGTGCGATGGAGGCGGCCGTGCTCACTCCGAAGGTGATCTGCAGGTCGGCGGACACGACCGCCGAGGACACCCTGTGGAAGTATACAAAGAAGTAAGCGAAGGCCAAGACCCCGAACACTGCCCACCGGTAGCTCAGGACTTTCTTCACTTTGCTTTTTTCCAATGCCATGCTTATAACCTTCCTACCATCGGACGAGACGTTGAACTCTTGGCAGCATATTGATTAGCCATTATCAGGTTGAGGAGACGAACATGTTCGTTCGGTGATCGATTTATGAATTCAATGGCGGAAATGTTTGACGCCCCCGCTTCCAGGCCACTACAAATACCGGCTTGCCCTTCAATTCTGGGTGCTTTCGAACTTCTACGGAAGGAAAGAAGGCATCCAAATCGACATGGAGAATTACCCGCATAATGCGTCCACGACTAAAACTCCCCGAGCGTGAACTGATCCTGTAGCTGGATCTCCTTTGACCTGTGCTCTATCGAAAGCATGTCCATCAACAGAAAGGCGTTCCTCACAGACTTGGACCTTGCATGATTGTTGAAGTACACCCTCGCCTTGGCGGCCTTCAGCTCGGCCTCCTTGATGCGAGGCACCCAGGTCTCAAGTTGCTCCTTCTTGTAGAGATAGTCATATCTATTCAGCCTGTGGTCGTCCTCTTCCTCGCCCTTATACCAGATATCGTAGTTTTGGCCATGCAAGCGCACGTAGGCATGATCCGCTGTCTGCTCCGTGCCTGCATGAATCCCAGGGCCATCGATCAGGACGTTGGCGACATTCCTCTCCCTCAGAGCCTCCCGCGTTGCAGGATCTATCTCCTTCCTGCCTTCGTCCAGCCAGCTCCTGTGCCGAAACTCGACGGCATAATTGTACTCTTCGTGAGAAACGACATCCAGAACACCTTTCAGCATGGCGAGAGATGAGCTATCGTTCTTGAAGTAGGGGGAGAGCTGTAGCAGCACACCGCCCAAAAGGCCTGCTTTGGCCAGGGGCGCGACGCAGGTCTTCTCGAAGGAGGTAGCCCAGAAGATGGCCTTCTCCGGGTCTCCCTCCACGAGCGCCTTGTGAGTGACGAGCTGGGGCACTTTGACGGAGTACTCAAAGCCCTTCAAATCCCGGGCCTTCTTTATCCAGGACTGGACCTGTAGCTCGCCCGGCGGTCGGTAGAAGATGCTGTTGATCTCTACGGTCTGGAAGAACTGAGCATAGTAAGAGAACCAATCGCCCTTTCTTTTGGCCAGCTCCATTGGGTAGAACCTCCCCACCCAATCATCATAATACCAGCCGCTGCATCCCACCAGT
>JAABPZ010000230.1 GCA_011391755.1 Methanothrix sp.
TATTCTAGGGGCAGTTAGCCCCCGGAATCGTCTTTGTGCGTACTTTGTAAGCTTTGTGCCTTTGTAGTGAGCGTATGTACACGATTCACTCCGATATCGCCTTCTTTCGCAGCAATCGGTTGTAGGCGATGGCAAACCGGTGCGCTTCGTCTCTGATCTCCTGCACATAGAGCGATGCCTTATCATTCTTCTTGATCTGCAACGGTTTGTCCCGACCCGGCACGTAGATCTCCTCCTCACCCTTGGCTAGAGAGATGATGGGAATCTTCAGCCGCAGCTCTCTTAGCTCGGCCAGCGCAAAAGATAGCTGCCCCTTGCCACCATCGATAACAATGAGGTCTGGCAGCTCCAGGCTCTCCTCCTTCTGGCGGGTGTAGCGGCGTCGAACTATCTCGGCGATGGAGGCGAAATCATCCACGCCCGGCACGCTCTTGATTTTGAAGCGCCGGTAGTTGCTCTTGTCTGGCCTGCCTCCCCGAAACTGCACCATGGAGCCCACGGAAAAGGTGCCGGCCAAGTGCGAGATGTCGAAACATTCGATGACCTGGGGAGTCTTAGGAAGACAGAGCGCCTCCTGCAGGGCCAGCATCTTCATTCTGTCACCAAAAAAGCCGATCTCCACATTCATTTTGGCCAGCTCCAAGAGCTCCTTTTTTTCACCCTGCTTGGGGACGGTGACGTGCACCTTTTTGCCCTTCACGTGGGTGAGAAAATCCACCAGAGACCGCTCCAGCGGCTCTTCCATTATCAGCTCCTCAGGCGGCTCATGCTCCGAGTAGTACTGCACCAGGAACTCCTCCAGGAAATTCTCGCTCTGGGCAAAGACGTAGTCCTCTTTTCCCTCTAAGGTGCCCCGGTAGACCTTGAATAGCATGAGAAAGACGCTGGAGCCGTCCACCTGATAGCTGATAACGTCCTGATCGTACTTGCGGTTTTTCTCCACCTGCTGCCTCTCCTGAAGGTGCCGCAAAGCTGCGATCTCATCGCGTAGCTCCATCGCTCTCTCGAACTCCTGCCGGGCGGAGAGCTCTCCCATCTCCCTTTGCAGAGATTCGACCAGCTCTCCCGTTTTGCCCCCTAGGGCCGAGGCTGCCCTTTTTACCCTCTCCTGGTAGTCCACCTCTCCGATCTTGCCTAGACATGGGGCCATGCAGTGGCCCAGGTGGTAGCGCAGGCATGCTCGCTTGGGCAGCCTTTTGCAGGTGCGTAGACCAAAGGTCTTGCGCACAAGCTGATAGACGAATGTCCTCTCCTGGGCGGAGGTGAAGGGGCCGAAGAACGAGCCCTTGCCTGTGGCCTTGCGGGAGATTCTGATGCGCGGGAATCGCTCTCCTGTAAGCTCTATGCAGGCATAACGGGAGGAGTCTTTGAGCTTGATATTGTAGCGGGGCAGATGCTTCTTGATAAGGGTGTTTTCCAGCAGCAGCGCTTCGACTTCGGTGTTGGTGACGATATAGTCCACAGTTTTTGCTGCATAGACGAGGGCCTCTGTCCTGGGGCCGTGATCCTGCTTCTGAAAATAATTGGCGACCCGCTTCTTGAGATCGCGAGCTTTGCCTACGTAGATCACAGTGCTCTGGCCGTCTCTGAAGAGATAGCATCCGGGATTGTGAGGAAGAGAGTCGAGAGAGATCATACTTTGGAGAGCCACTATATTTTCCGGCTATTTTATTCTAACTCTCGTTCTCTGCTTCAACCCAATATAAAGGGAAAAATCCCGTATCTGCACCTTAATCGGCATTTGCCCAGGTGCAGATCCGGTCATTCTTGTCTCTCAATAGACTGTAAGATCTACTTGTCCACCTCCATTATTGCTGTTGCAGTGGCATCCGTCGTTAGTCCATTGGCAGCCGGATTGCTGGCACTCTGCTACCGGATTAGGTGCCGGGTTGAATGGTTCCGGCTCAGGATATGGATTGGGAACGGGCCCTGGCATGGGCTCGGGTTCCGGTTCAGGCTGGGGCATGAAGCAGTCGCACCGGTTATCAACCCAGGCGCAGTTCGCACTCTGCTCGCATTTCATCTTTTCGGGGTCATCCAGGCCTCGGCAGAGGCATTGACCGTTTACCCAGTCGCATAATGGATTCTGCTCGCATTTCTCCTTTTCAGTAGGCTTAGGCTCGGGCATGAAGCAATTACACTGGCCATTGACCCAGGCGCAGTTCGCGCTCTGTTCGCACTTCTGTTTTTCAGTTAGTGGAGGCATGGTGCACAGACAATTATCGTTCACCCAGTGGCAATAGGGTTTCTTCTCGCACTGCTCTTTAGGGGTTGGTGGATTGGGTTTGATATAATTGCCTGCGCCATAGACATCGATGATGACGGCATTACTGTATCCGCTGTTAGTAGCAAACAGGCTTCTGTGTCTGCCGAGCGTATCAGCATAATACCAGATGTAGTAGTATCCGCTCTGCACCAATCCCAGGTTATATCCCAGGACATAGCCGCCAGGATAGATCTCGTACATAGTGACAGGAGACGCCTGCGGTACGTAGATCAGTTCTCGCGTCCATCCGCCCCAGGGCAGTGTGGCATATTGCGTCCAGCTAACAGCTCTCTCTATCCACAGGCCCGGATTATTGGGGGAATAGGTTGTGGTAAAGTCGTTCCAGCCCAGGTATTCTCCGTTGTAGTACATGTACTTGGGCGGACTCTTAAGAATCGCCGAAGGCATGAGCTTCTTTAGATCCGTAATAGGTGGAACCTGTTCGGTGTAGGCGGCAATCTCCGTTCCCGCATCTTCTGAAGCCGCCGGCGGCTCGCTGGTGTCAATGAATGCGCTCTCCAGATTGCTTGCCGGAGCCAGGGCGTTAAATTCAGAAATAGTCAGATTCTCTGCACCAGAATTTCCGGATTGGTCCAATCCTCCCAAAGATATGCTGCAAAGGAGGAGAGTGGCTATAGCAATCCGAAGTAGTAAACGGTCGGCTTTCATTGTTCCCTCTCAATATTTATTATTACTTTTCATCACCAATTGATAACCTCCATTCATTACCTATAACTTTTTTGTATGGTTTGGTTATGAATTGTTCGCCTTGCCTCAATTCAGGAGGAAGTGCAGAGCCGTCCCCACCAAAAGCGCCGCCACCAGCCTCAATGCTACGGATTTCAGGGTTCCATAGACGCCTAGCTCCTTCAGCATCACCATGAAAGTTGCCACACAGGGGAAATACATAGCTAGCACCACAGAGGCGACCACCAACTGCGCTGGCGTCATATCCAGGGGCGCAAACATGCCGATCCCCACATCCTTTCTCAAAAAACCGATGATCA
>JAABPZ010000231.1 GCA_011391755.1 Methanothrix sp.
GGCCAGAGGTTTCCGATTCCTACATCTTTGGCAACAATGCCAAAATCAACTTTGGGTTTCGAGTATGGATAAGCATTTGCCGGAATAAATGGTTGAAGTATCTCTGCCAACTCAGTAATTGCTTGTATTTCTTTCAGGCTTGATTCGGACATTAAACATCACTACATCTTGGAGTTTTAATATCTACTGCAATATTATGTCGGATTTGATAAGGTTAACTGATGTATCGTTCTCTGGATTCAATAAATGCATCGTGAAATCCGCCCCCACATCGAATGGCGGGTCGATGTTTTCGATCTTCTGCATGGGCATGGCGCTGCCAGCGATATCCACGCTGCGGTGTCGGATGGGTATATAAAGTCCAAACATTCGGGACTACACATGAAGGCCACAGGAGCGATAAGATCTAATATGACGAGGAGATAGTGAAAGGGGCAGGGCCCGTGGTCTAGCTGGTTATGACATCGCCCTTACACGGCGGGGATCACGCGTTCGAATCGCGTCGGGCCCATATCCACAATCGTTTTCGCTCTTTGTTATATTTCCAGAATCAAACCTCTGGTTACGTTGTTTTTTGTTGTTAGTTAGTCGCTCTCTGTGCGTCCTCTGTGAACTCTGTGTCTCTGTGGTTGAAAACGTCGTTAGCCGCTGGCTATAACAAAATGGTTTCGAATTAAATTCATAGCAAGAATAGCGCAACGAGCCCCACCACTACCGTTGGCAGGAAGATCATCGCCATCTTGTTGCCAAACTCCCTGGTCCCCAGCACGTAGGCCAGGACGAGCTTGACCAGAGTGTTGGTTATGGCGGCCAGGGTGATGGTGGTGACGGCCACGGCGGGAACGACGGTCGATTGGGCCAGGGAGGCCATGGTAAGAGCAATGGCATCGACATCCGCCAGGCCGGAGACTACGCCTGCCGCATATATTCCCGCATCGCCGAAGTAAACGTTGGCCAGCTTGGAGATGATGAGCACAAAGGCGAAGAATGCGCCGAACTTCAGGGCGGGTATGATGCGAAAGGGATCTTTCACCTGCACATCTTTTCCCTGCGGGGCGTTCTTTCTGACCAGCAAATAAGCCAGCGTTGCGCCCACAAAGGTCATGAGCAGCAGATGGGGCAAAAGGGCCAAGAAGAGATCCCTGTTTACCAGCATTACGATGAAGAGGATTCTGGGGAACATGGTGCAGCTCGCGATGGCCGTGGCGAAGACGGCGGAGGGCAGTATCTCACGGTTTTCCTTAACCTCCGCGGCCATGGAAGAGGTAACGGCGGTGCTGGAGACCAGGCCGCCCAGGATGCCCGTAAGGCTGAGGCCCCTCTCCGCACCCAAGATGCGGATCGCGATGTAGCCCACGTAGCCGATGAGGCTGACCAGCACCACGAAGAGCCAGATCTGGCGGGGGTTGAGCACACCCCAGGGGCCCAGGGGCGTCTCGGGCAAGAGCGGGTAGATGACCAGGGCGATTATGCCCATCTTCAGGGTATCGAGCAGATCCGTCTCGCTCAGCACTTCTACATAATGGTGCGTGATAGTTCGCGTGGCCAGAACCCAGGTGGTGATGATGGACAGGGCCACCGCTAATTGCATGCTCTCGGGAAAGCCGGCCAGCATTCCCAAAGCGAAGGTGACAACGGCAGCCACGGCTGCTGTGAAATCGACTCTGCCCAGAGTGCTGATCGAAGACGCATATCCTACGGCCACCAGGATGGTGAAGGTGGCCATGGATGCCATGGCAAAGCCGGAGCCGAAATGGACGGCCAGAGCGGAGCACAGTGATCCCAGCAGGGCGATCAAGACGAAGGTGCGTAGACCGGCCACGCCCCGCACCTTATCTTCAACCAGCCGGCGCTGCCGCTCCGTGCCGATGAGTGCGCCTATGAGTAGGGCGACCAAAAAAGGGTAGATATCGGCGAAGTCCATTGGGCAATTTTTGTCATTCTCTGGTTAATAGCCTTTGCTACTCGCGGAACATGGGGCCGAAGATCTTGAAATGATTGCGAAAGTCGGAATGGTCCTGGGCTTTCGGCCTTCGCCAGGGCATGCATCATCATCTGTATTTAAAATTTTGATATCAAAAAGACTAAAATTAAAGGAGTTCCTTTTATAACTAGAAACTACAAGGAGATTTCAAAATGAAAAATGAAAATGCAGAGAAGGTAACGCCTAATTTTGGGAAAAAAACGGCTACGTCCAGGGCAGATACAGAGAAGGTGGGCGATGCTGATGCAACATGCATATAGTCAAAAGTTGGAATGACGATCGCAGTAGGATTGCAGGATCGTGACGAGCATTTCACTATTCTCGACCTCAAGATGCACCATCAAGAATGTGAAGGCGGCTATATCGAGATCCGCGAGAAAGATGGATATCATTTTAGATGCAAGAGATGTGAGGTATCCAGGGTTATTGCGGGAAGTGATGCGGATAAAGAAGGCATGATTGATGCCGCACTAAAAGCCACAAAATACAAGACACTATCTACGCACCTCGATATAGTAATATTTATTCAACTAGATAATTAAAATCTATTGAACAACGCTCGCGTGCGCCTCCGCTGCCCCAGCGCGAAGACCCGGCTGCGTACGCCTGTGCCAGAAAAGTTAGGAATAACTGGTAATTATGCACCATTTTTTCGACTGGTGCCTTGGATACCGGCCAAGCTTTTAAACGATGCACGTCATCTTCAGTTGAGATGGACCGGCAAAGAGTTGCAACTTGCATTTCCCTTCTGGAGGAGCAATACGGCATTCCCCATCCGGATGAAAGGGATCCCGTGGATCTGCTGGTCATGACCATCCTCTCTCAGAACACCAGCGATACCAACAGCCTGAGGGCCTTTGCCTGCTTGAAGAGCGCTTTTTGCGACTACGAGGAGATCCTAGCCGCCTCGGATGAAGTTGTGGCAGACAGTATTCGCGCGGGCGGCCTGGCGGAGATAAAGGCCCGGCGCATAAAGGAGGCCCTTTTTAAGATCAAGCTTTATGCGGGGGCGATCTCACTCGCCTTTCTGGCCGATATGGGAAAGGATAAGGCCATGGCATATCTGCTCTCCTTGCCCGGCGTGGGGCCCAAGACGGCTTCCGTGGTGCTCCTCTTCGCCTTTTCTATGCCTTTCCTGCCTGTGGACACGCACGTCTATCGCGTCTCGCGCCGGCTGGGGCTGCTAGCCGAAGATGTCAGGCCAAATAAGGCGCAGCCGCTTTTAGAGCGGATCGTTCCTGGGGAGAAGTATCTCTCCCTGCATCTGAACCTGATAAC
>JAABPZ010000232.1 GCA_011391755.1 Methanothrix sp.
TGGACTTGATAGAGTCGCCGGTTACCTCATAAAATCTAGAGGCTCCAATAACCGCACCCTTCTTGGCACCTTTTTTGGCTGCCATCTAGCTCAGGCCTCCGTCTTGGCTTCTTGTGGCTTGTTGAAGGTATTGCGCTCAATGATATGAGCTCTTTCTATTTCCTTGGCCCTCTCAGCAGTTTCGTAGATCTTGGCATATCCAATGGTCTCGCGCTTTCCAAACTCTGTCTTCAGGCTGTCCACATAGACCAAGCCTATCTTCGAGTTCTGAGTTGCCGCTAGCCTCTCCACAACGCTCTTCCTGGAAGGCGTCGATTCATCGTGAATAACCTTGAAAACTAGCTCTCGCCGATTCAAGATGGTGTTGTTCTTTGCTTCTATTACTTGAATATCCAACTTCATTCCTCCACAATCATTCGCTTCATGAATTCTTCGATATGTAGCTTCCTTTCCAAAGTAACATCAACCAGAACGCTTCCCTCATTGGGCTGGCCGTAGACCACGACAGAGCCCTGTGGCGCATAGAGAATGGCAGGAAGCGTTGCCAGATCTTCTTCGCCCTCTACTACGATCTTAACATGATTAGTGCCTTGTAGAGATTCCCGGATCTGGTCTATAAGATCTTTGGTGATAGTTGCCGCCGGATTTTTTACCATTACCGTCTTATAGCTTTCGTGATCCAGCATCTCTATGACATGGTCAGTTACCGGCATCCTCTTAGTCTTATTGTCCACGACAAGCAGATCCGGTACTATGGATGCCTTCAAGAGATAGAAAGAAGTCATATCGCCGACTGCAACAACTTTCTTGGCAGAAAGAAGCTCCTTTTCCATGGCCTTCACGCACTCTTGGCCGTTTCCCTTGTATAACCTGCCCAATGGCTCTTTGAGTGAAGAGCGCAGATCATCCGGGAGAAGGAGGAGACGCAATTCTAACGCACCTTCAAAGCATATCTGCCGGGAAGGGTAATCTCCAGCTTTTGCGCGAGGATCGATTCTTTGGGATCGATGATCACGACGTACCCGCTCCAGTCCTTGCTGAGCGAGGCTGAATTACAGATGGGACAGACCTGACCCTCAACGATTCTGCGACATTCTCTGCATGCCTGCTCTGTCATTTCGCCTCTGCCTCAACACTTACTTCTGCACTGGGATTGACCTCTAGCCACTCCAGCCGTCCCAGGCCCGTTTGCCTCATGGTAAGCCCAATCTTGCTCTCGCGAGGCTCTTTCTCATTCAGGCTTACGGCTATGACCCTGGCTCGAACCTTATCTCCTTCTCCTAAGGACTTGTTCGACTCTTTGCTGACCAGCCGCGCGTTCTTTTCATCATAAGATATATACTCATTGGTGATCTGGCTGACGTGCAGAAGGCCGTCGAATGGTCCCAGAGAGAGAAAAGCTCCGAATTTAACTATCTCCACTACCTCGCCTTCGATGATCTCCTGCATCTCGGGCTTAAAGACGAGGGCATCAAAATTGACTTCGTAGTAAATAGACCCATCCCCGGCCAGGATGTGACCTTCTCCAATGTCATCTGCTCCGAGTACGGCCACGATGGTTCCCAGTGACTTGTCAACTACTGCCTCGTATTTGTCGCGCAGTGACTTGTCCACTGCCGCTTCGAGGGGATCACCCAGATGATCCGGTTCTATCTTGGCCACACCCCTAAGCTTCATCTTCTTATACATCTAGTACTCCTTCTTCGACGCTTCTAGATATTGCCCCTGGCGCAGGTATACTACGGTGATGCCTTTACTAAATAACCTTTTCTTTAAAGCTTTGTCATTGGTAAAGACAGCCGCGCCCGTCTCCAGGGCAAGCTCTTCGATTGCCTGATCTGCATTATAATTGTCCACCCCAACGGCATTGCAGCTACTCGCAAGGCTCAGTGCCACGCGGGCGGCAATTTTGTCCTTTCCTTTGTCGGCCCGCGTTGCCAGAAATCGAAGCTCTCCCAGGACTGAGGCCGGGACCAGCCACTCTGCATACCCCAAGCGGAGGAGCTCACTGAAGATGTCCACACCGAACTGCTCGGGCACCATCAATGCGTTGGTATCGAGGACGACCTTTACGCTACTCGTATCAATGTATGCCTTCATGCTACTCGGTTATGGTGCCAACGCCAATGAGACGCCATCTGGCACCAATTCGCCTGCTGACCGCCACACGTTCTCCTTTGTCGGCGCATACAGGTCTCTTGAGCTGCACCTGAACAATGCCACCCTCACGAGCGCTGGTTACCACACCTACGGTTGTAGCTGTGCCGACATTGAGCATCAAGGGTTCGCTGGAGTGGATCGGTTCAACACTCGACTCGTCCGTGACTCCAACCACGCGCTCCAAGAGCCGCATATTCATGGTAAATGCGGACCGTGCGGGCGGAAGTTTGCCAGGCTCTCCTGCCACCTGTCCCACCAGAGCATCGCTCTTGGTCATGATGGGGTCGAGCAGAGTGCCCACGCCCATCAGGCCTCCTGGTGTGATCTCGTCCTGAACATGTTTTCCCGCCAGCAGGGTTACCACCTTAGTCTGGATGGGCACCCACTGTTTCCTGCCCTCGTATTCCACGAGCCGGCCTGGACAGATCTCTATCTTGTCGCCCGTATGCATGACGCCCTGGCTGAGAGAGCCGCCGATGACTCCGCCTTTAAGGGCCTCGGGGGTAGCGCCCGGCCGATTGATGTCGAAGGAGCGGGCAATCTTCAGAAGAGCCGGCTTGTTGACGTCTCTGGGCGGCGTAGGTATGGTCTTCTCAATGGCCTCAATGACCATATCGACGTTGAGGTTCTGCTGAGCGGAAATAGGCACAATGGGCGCATTCTCGGCCACAGTTCCCTTTACGAAATCTTTGATCTGGCGGTAGTGCTCCATTACTTGCTCGCGGGACATGAGATCGATCTTATTTTGTACTATCACGATTTTGTTGATGCCTGTGATGTTGAGCGCCATGAGGTGCTCTTTGGTCTGGGGCTGGGGGCAGGGCTCATTGGCGGAGATGACCAGCACAGCTCCATCCATGATAGCCGCTCCGCATAGCATGGTGGCCATGAGTGTTTCGTGGCCGGGCGAGTCTACGAAAGAAACGGTGCGTAAAACCTCTGTCTCTTGGCCGCAGTGGGAGCAAATCCCATCAACGGTGTAAGCATCCGGTTCGGGACAGCTCGGGCACTTTCGGAAGGTTGCATCTGCATACCCCAGGCGGATGGAGATGCCTCTTTTAACTTCCTCGCTGTGCTGATCGGTCCAGACGCCTG
>JAABPZ010000233.1 GCA_011391755.1 Methanothrix sp.
GCAATAGTGAGATGGCTACAGGCACAATTATGACTCCAACAAAGGTCTCAGTAGGTAAACCAACGATCAAATAGAATCCCTCCATGATTGTTACGTGATAGCATGTTGCAGATTAGCATTTTATAAAGCTATTTGATCTCAAGTGAGAAACTTTTATAGTGGGCATGCCTGTGAGAATAGGATGAGCGAGCGACTTTCCCCCCAAGGCAGCGATTTAAAAATACTGTGCGATAATGCGGCTAAAGCCGTGACCGATGCCATAGAAGATATGACCGGTACCATCGTCGGCGGGCAAAATGTGAAGATGGGCGCGGACGGCACCCCCACCAAGCAAATCGACCGGGCCGCAGAGAATGCCGTTCTCGATACACTGCGCTCCTCGGGCCTGGGCTTTAAGGTGCTCAGCGAGGAGATCGGCGAGGTCTTGATTGGCGAGAAGCCCGACTATTTTCTGCACCTCGATCCCCTGGACGGCACCTTCAACGCCATAGCCGGCATCCCCTTCTATTCCGTCTCCATTTACCTGAGCAAGGGCGATTTTCATTTCGGATATATCTCAGATCTGGCCAAAGGCAGCAGCTATTATGCAGAAATCGGGCGGGGCGCCTACTCTCAGCCGGGTGGCCGCTTGCAAGTATCAACCCAGACCGATCTCTCTCATTTCAGCATCTGTGCTTACACCCTGCGCCCCCATACCAGCCGGATGGCGGCCATCGGTGACACTGTGCGCCGCATTCGCACCCTGGGAAGCACTGCTCTCGAGATGGCGCTCGTCGCTTCCGGACGGCTGGATGCCTTTGTGGATCTGCGGGGCATGATGCGGGTGGTGGACATCGCCGCGGGAAAGATCATCCTGGAGGAAGCGGGCGGAATGGTGACCGACTCACAGGGAGATGCGCTTCATCTGGACGGCAATATGTGGCAGAGGAAAGATCTGATCGGCTCGAACGGTTTATTGCACGCAGAGCTGCTGAGAATCATAGGTGGTGGGCCCCATTAAGATCGGCTTTGTCTCCCGGCAGCAGCCCGAATCCATTCGGCTGGCGCAGATGCTCATCTACCAGATCGAGAGCGAAGGCAAGGGCGTCACGATATTCGTGGATGAGGACCTTGCTCTAAAAATTGGCAGAGAGGGCACACCCGTAGCGGAGATGGAGCGGCAGTTGGTGGACTTCATAGTCTCCGTGGGGGGAGACGGGACGATTCTACGCACCATTCACAAGATGGCGGACCCGGCGCCCATTTTGGGCATAAACATGGGTACCTTGGGCTTTCTGGTGGACGTGGAGCCCAAGGATGCCGTGGAGACGCTCTCACGCCTGCTGGCGGGCTTTGATGTGGATGCGCGCTCCCGCCTCAAGCTGCTCCTTAATGGGGTATGCCTGCCCCGCGCCACCAATGAGATCGCCTTTCTTACGGCCAGCCCCGCCAAGATGATCGAGTTTGAGATCATCGTGGACGGCGCTCTCATGGAGGACTTTCGGGCGGACGGCGTCATCATCGCCACCTCCACCGGCTCCACAGCCTATGCCATGTCGGCGGGCGGGCCCATCGTCGATCCGCGGGTGGATGCCATTGTGCTCGTCCCCATGGCCCCCTTCAAGCTCTCATCCCGGCCCTGGGTGATTCCGGGGGACAGCGTCATAGAGGTGCGGCTCAAGCTGCCGGACAAGGAGGCACTGGTGGTGGTGGACGGCCAGACCTCCATGGTCATCTCCTCCAAGGATACGGTGGTCATAAGCAAGGCCAAGACGCCGGCCAGGTTTGTGAAAGTAGGAAGAGAGGGGTTCTACGCCAAGGTGAAGAGCAAGTTGACTTGAATCGATACAGCGGGCCGAGAAGATTAAATAGTTTGCAAACGACGATATATACAATGGAGGCAGAGTTGGTTTGCTCAGATTGCCCGGAGGCAACTGATCTGACGACATCAGTTATTAAGCCTGCAAAAGTAGACCGTGAGGCAGGTCAGGAGTTCATCGAAGGCATCAGAGATGGCCTAGAGGACTATGCTGAGGGTCGCTATAAAGTCTTCAAGGATGCCGATGAGCTATTAGCCTACCTACTAAGCCCATGATGTCTCATATTTTGATCTTCAATGACATTTAGGCCCCTACTTTCTGGTCATTTTCATAAGCAATTCAAGAAGCTTACGAGAAAAGATGCTGCTTTAGAGCAAAGGCTTGGTAAGAAGATCAAAGCGATATGCCAGAATCCAGAAATTGGAGAACCAAAAAGCCATAACCTGAAGGGCCTCAGGGGCGAACACGTAGACCCTTTTGTGATTATCTACGGTGTATTCGGCGATTTCATAGTTTTTGTACACATAGACCATCATGATAAAGCGTATGCAGCCGCTTATGAAATAGCAAAAGCTCTTATCGATGATGAAGGTCTACTTACTACATTAGCCAAGGTAGGCGTTACCCCCGAAGAGCTTGCCGCTTTTGTAGAATCGATAGGAAAGTAGGAGCAATATCATCATTTTCCAGGAGGTTAATCCTGGCTTATACCGGCCAGTACAGCTGGGCCGAAATAAACCAGTGTTTTAACTTCGCGGCTACAGCGCCAACGCGCGAAACCTGACCCGGTCGAATCTCACGCCAAGCCTTGATTGGCGCGAAGAACGATCTGCCGTTCAAAAAGGCACATTATCATCTCACAATCATGGCTTTAATTAGGTCCGGCTGTACTAGGCGGCATCTCATGCCACCTCTCTTTTCAGCATGAGCGTCGCCGCCGCAAAGAAGATCAGGAAGAATACGCCCAGCGCCAGAAGGTCGGGATAAAGGATCTCGCTGATCCCCGCGCCCTTGAGCATCACCGCTCGCAGGGCATGGGCGGCATAGGTGAGGGGAAGCATGTAGGAGAAGGGCCGGATGAACTCGGGCACCGATTGCAGGGGCCACCAGATGCCGCAGAGCACAATCTGGGGCGTGATGATGAGAGGTATGAACTGCACCACCTGAAACTCGCTTCGAGCGAAGTTGGAGAAGAAAGCGCCCAGGACCAGGGCGCCCGCGCCCAGCAGCAGGACGATTCCCAGCGCGGTGAGGGCACTGCCGCGCAGGGGCACACCGAAGCCGTAGGTAACAACGAAGAGGGTGGTGGCTGATTGCAGGATAGTGAAGAGGGAGAAGCCCAGCACATAGCCGGAGACCATCTCCACCCGGCTCAAGGGCGAGACCATG
>JAABPZ010000002.1 GCA_011391755.1 Methanothrix sp.
TGCCTTCTTGATGCCGGCAGAGAGCGCGCCCGTTGCATTCACGATCAAAAAGTCCGCCTGCTTCTTGACGTTGATAATGATGGGTACGGTCTGATTGGCCTTCTGGTAGATATAGGATACCTGGTAATTTGCCAAAGTGGGCGAGGGTCCGCTGGTAACAATCTTGGAAGCCTGCACCCGAACATTGTCCTGATAATCATAAGATAGGTTCAAACGCAGTGGATAAGTCCCTGCAATGGCATGCTCACCTATCTTAACGGTGAATTTCAAAGGCGACTCGGTCTTATCACCCGATTTTAGAGATTGAACAACCTGGTCACCTGACTTTATCTCGATCAAGGGATTGTCGGAGAGGAGATATGCCGTGATTCCGAGGGCAGTCGGCTTCTTGTACTCTTCTTGCAGTTCGGCGCTGGCCAGGGCGAACTCCTTGGGATCCTGGGGAGTAAGATCCTCCTTGAATCCCAATATCCGCCCATAGTTGGTCAGATCCAGGTAAAGGGAAACGGTATCTCCACGCTCAAACTCATCGGTTCCGGAAACGCTGGCTGAGATCTTGGGGCTGCCATACATGGTGTAATAGTTATCTCCGCCCAGCTCCAAAGGTATGTAGGTGTTTTGAGCCGATACTGCGGCAATTAATAGGCAAAAGCCAACCAGGGCCATTTTAATTCTCATCAATCATCCTCCTCTTGCTATCAGCTTGAGGGCTTTCTTCATTTCGTATTTCGCATTTTCCACCACAGAACGTCGAATCTCCATGCGGTACATCAGCACAACGAAGACCGTGAAGGTCGTGAGCAATGCGAATATTATTGCTAAAACGGTAACTGTCCCAAAATTGTTGGTGATCAGGAAGGGCGAGGATATCAGGGCCGCAAATCCAAATACGGTGGTAAGGCCGGAGGCTATGAGTGCGGAACCTATACGCCTTGACGCAATCTTGAGCGCCTCCATGGGCTGTCCTATTATGGCCAGCTCCTCGTAGAAGCGCTCCATCATCAATATTGCGTATTCAGATCCCACTCCCAGAATGAGTGCGCCCAGGCATGCTGTTAGGGGCGTGTATTTCATGTCTGCCAGGTACATAACGCCACCCATCCAGCCGATTACCACCAGCATGGGCAGTACTGGCAGCAGTGCTTTGATCAGGTCCCGGTAGATGAGCAGCAGCACGACAAAGATCAGCACCAATCCCAGCAGAGTCATCTCCGTTCTGCCTTGTGTCAAAGCGGCGATGACGGTGGTCATCACCACAGCGTCGCCCGTCAGTCGCACAGACACTCCGGGAGGCGGCTGATGCCAGGCGATGTCTTTATCAATCTCTTTTATAAGCCGGTCGGTGCCCTCTGCTCCCAGGTTGGTCAGCGCCTGGCCTACATTCAGCTTGATTAGAGCCGTGTCGTGACCATCCAGTTGCCGAATTCGCATCTGGCTGGGAAGGGAATCGATCAGCCTTCTTATCTCAGTTTGATCTTGAGGTATCTCACCGCCATTGGCCTGTTTTACCAAGGAGGCTATGCTTTCGAAGCCATACACCTGATCTCGGGAACTCTTCAGATAAATGCAAAATTCATCCATCCAGCGCAGGGTTTCGGGGTCGGTAATGTCATCGGCCTGAACGATGAGATCTACCGTATCCGTGCCTCCAAAGATGTCGCTCATATGTCGAAAGTCGATGAGTGGAGGCAGGTCCTGAGGTACATAATTCTTGAAGTCGGTATTCACCTGAACTTGAGTATCTGCATAGATGCCCGCTAAAGAGAGGAATAATGCAGCAGCAAGCACCAGATGCCATCTTTGAATGCAGATATCAGAGACTTTCTCAATGATGCCTCCTATCATGGCATCTTTGGGCACATTGACGAAGGCATCCGCTCCATTCGTTGCTCTCTTGCCAAGTCCCATCTTCTCCATAATGTAAAGCAGAGTGACGCCCACGAAAAGGGCGGACAGATAGCAAAGGAAGAGCCCGACCAGACACAACAGCCCGAAATCTCGGGTCATGGGCACGGATGAGGTGAGGAGGGAGACGAATCCCATGGCGGTTATGATCAGGGCGATCATGACCGGCATGGAGACATGACTTACCGTTTCTATCACAGCTTTTGTAGGTGAGGCGCCTTTAGTGAACTCCTCATCGATCCTATTGTGAAATTGGATGGCATAGTCTATGCCGATACCGATCAGCACCGGGAAGGCGGACATGGATACCATGGTAAAAGGTATGTGCAAAAATCCCATAGCTCCGAAGGACCATATTATGCCCAGGAAGACGACGGGGATGGGGAGCAACGACCATTTCACATGGTTAAAGGTGATCAGCAAAGCCACGATCATGAGCAGGCCGGCTAGAGCAAGAATGGGGCCGTTGCTTTTGGCCATCTCCCCGGTTATTGAATTCATAAGCGCCGGTTTGCCGGTGACGGTAACGCCCACGTCCGGCGGAAACTCGGCCATCTTCACCTGTCCAAACGTCTCTAGGTAAATCTCACTTAGTTGGGATTCCTTCAAAGAAACCGGCAGCTCGATAGAGAGCATGGTATGCTTTTTATCCGGCATCATGGCATTTACGGCAGGAAGATTTGCCGGATAAGAGAGAATCTCATCGATCCTCTCCTGAGTGGGAATTATTCTGATACCGCTTTCGCTCTTCTCTGTATCTGCCACGATATCGGCGATGCTGGTCACTGCCAGCACATCGGAAGCTATGCGCATCTTTTGCGAGAGCTTATTCATCGCCCTCAGAATCTCTGGTTTTGTGACATCCTCCGCTTCAATGAGCACGGCTATGGACTCGGTAGCAAACTTCTCCACATAAAGGTGGTCGAAAAGCTGATAGAGTGGAGAATCTTTGCCCACCATGCTCTCCGTGGTCATACCTTGCATCTCAATTTGCTGGGCATAGTGCAGGGAGGCGAGAGTTAGAAGCAGTGCGGCTGCCATGATTATGATAGGATTATCTGCGATCCATTGGCCGAGCCTTTCTGTGCTTTTCATTCGCGGTCTACCTCAGTTTTGTTCGGAAATTACCAAACGTTCGGAACCTCCCGAAAAGTACTTAAAATTTGTGGTCTTCTGGAAATGGATGGATCGGGGCGAGAAAGATATCTTGAAGATATATATGGTTGACGCCTGCGTCAAAGTGGCCAACAGCTACGGTTGCTGCGATGCGGTGGGTGTTTTACGCGGCACACTGTTTCTGGCGGACAGGCCCGTTTCCATGGACGAACTGGTGGAGGAGACCGGCTATAGCAAGTCCACAGTCAGCACCAATATGAGCACTCTGGAAAGGATGGGGTTGGCCAAGAGGGTGATCATCCCGGGCGACAAGAGATATCACTATATTCCGGTTACAGATCCTGATTCCCTCAAGAAGGAAATGATAATCAATATGAGGCAGGAGATGCAGGGAATCATCGTCGCCATGAACCGGACGGAAGTGGATCTCAGAGCCAGTGAGTCTGTGTCAGAAACTGCATTGGAGAGGATTGGCAAAGCCAGACGCTTCTATATGCAAACGGACCTGCTCTTAGATCTGATATCCCGGTACAACACCGAGGAATTGATTGTGCTTTTGCAGCAAGGTTTTCCAGAGAAAAAATAGCCCATATATTGATTAAGAGTAACGATGTCTATTCGTTAGAAGCAGAGGCAGTGATAACCGTTGGGCGAAGAGAAGCTTGCAAGCAGCAATCCAGAAACGAAGATCGAGCAGATGCTGCGGAAAATAGCAGATATGCAGGTGAGTGGCGGCAATGCGGGGCAAATGCCGGCGTTGCTTCAAGACTTAAAGGAGAAACTCGAAGATCTTTTAGCCTGCTTGCCGATGACAAAAGCGGTAGAGGCAGTTCCCACGGCCATTGTACTTACGGATCTGTTCGGAAATATTGAGTATGTAAACCCCAGCCTCTTGAAAATTTCCGGTTTTCGCGACATATCTGAGGCAAAAGGCCGTTCAGTATTCGATTTTACAAATGCCGAGGGTAAAAACAAGCTGCAAGAAGAGGTCATACCCGCCCTTCATTCCATTGGGCAGTGGCAGGGGGAGCTGTTTTTAAAGCGGTCGGATGGCCAATCCTACATGGCGGAGATGATATGTGCACTGGTCAAAGACGACTCTGGCAACCCCATCTATCTATTGGCCAACTTTTACAACATCACCGACAGAAAGCGAGCGGAAGAAGCACTGCTTCGGGACGATTCCCGGCTGGAGGCTCTGCAAAGGTTAAACCAGATGGATGAGGCCTCCATTAAAGAGATTGCCGCCTTCGCCCTGGAGGCCGGGGTCAAGCTAACCGGCTCTAAGCTCGGTTACCTGGCTTTTGTTGACGACGAAGAAAAGACGCTCTTTATGCACTCCTGGTCCAAGAAGGCCATGCAGACGTGCGAGATTGAACATAAAAGAGTGGTCTATCATCTGCAGGAAACGGGGCTTTGGGGTGAGGCTATTCGGCAGAGAAAAGCGGTGATAACCAATGATTATGCTTCCTGCCCCCAGAGAAGAGGCACCCCCCTAGGTCACGTCAATGTTCTCCGCCACATGAATGTGCCCATCATGGACAAAGGCAAGATTGTCATTGTGGCGGGTCTGGGCAACAAGGAGGAGGAGTACGATGACTCCGATGTGCGCCAGCTCACGCTGCTCATGAGCGGCATGTGGAAGATCATCCAACGACGACGTGCAGAGGAGACGCTGCACAGGCGCGATTTATTGCTGCAAGGGGCGGCCAAGGCCACGAACTACCTTCTTACATCCGATCCCCAGGCCGTAAAGAGGGCTTTAGGCATTCTAGGTGAGGTGGAAGATGTGGATCGGGTTCATATTCTGGAGAACCGGGAATTGCAGAGCGTTGTGCGGCTGGAATGTCTTCCTATGCAATGGTTTCGAGAGCCTGCAAAGCCATTTTCCGGGGATCTGTCTTGGGTGGTGCATTTTCCAGACTGGCAGGATATGCTCTCTCGCAGCAATCCCATCCAGGGCATAACTTCAGATCTCAGGGTTCCTGGGGCAACGGTGCTGGTGGAATTAGAAATTCGCTCCTTTCTGCTCCTGCCCGTCTTCATCGAGGGTCGATTTTTTGCGGTTATATGTTTTGAAGACTGTCATAATGAGCGGCGATGGATCGACAGCGAGATAGCTGTACTTCAGGCTGCGGCGGGTAGTATCGGCGAAGCCATTTTGCGTAGGAGGACGGAAGAGGCCCTGAAAAAGACGCAGGAAGGGCTGGAAAAGAGGGTGTCGGAGAGGACGGCCTGGCTCCTCCGGGCAAATGCGGCATTGCAAGAGGAGACGGTCTTGCATAAAGAAACGGAAATCGAGCTTCGTTCGGCGCAGCAGGCGGCAGATACGGCTTGCCGGGCAAAGAGCGAGTTTTTGGCCAATATGAGCCACGAGATACGTACTCCCATGAATGCGGTAATTGGCCTCGCCGGGCTCTTGCTGGAAACCTGCCTCACCGAAGAGCAGCGTGATTATGTGGAGACCATTCACAGCAGTGGTGATGCGTTGCTTGCCATCATCAATGATATCCTGGATTTCTCAAAGATTGATGAAGGCAAGATGAAGCTGGAGCATTTGCCCTTCAATTTACGTGACAGCATCGAGTCCTCGCTGGATATGGTGGCCACAAAGGCAGCGGAGAAAGGACTGGATCTGACTTATGATATTGACGAAGGGATCGCCCCAACTATTCTTGGGGACTCGGTTCGGCTACACCAGGTCCTGGCCAACCTGCTCAGCAATGCTGTAAAATTTACAGAAAAAGGCACCATAGCCATTCATGTCAAGCCTGGTGAAAATGCAAATGAAATCCACTTTTCGGTTATCGATACGGGAATAGGCATCAGTCCTCTGGACATGAATAAGCTCTTTATCTCCTTCAGCCAGGTCGATGCATCTACCTCTAGAAAATATGGGGGGACGGGCCTAGGTCTGGCCATAAGCAAGAGGCTGGTAGAGCTGATGGGCGGCAGGATCTGGGTGCAAAGCAAGCTGTGCGAGGGCTCAACCTTCCACTTCCTGATTTTTGCCCCGCCATTTTTCGGAGAGGCTGTCAAGCTGCATATGGCCGGTAAGAAGATAATGGCTCTGCTCAGCAGCGAAGGCTGCTTGAAGGGACTGTTGGATTATGCCCGCACCTCGGGGATGCAGATATATCCAGTGGTCTCGGCCTTTGAGGCGCGGGAGCTGGTAGAGAGCCGTTTTAATGCCGCAATTTTGGATCTGGACGTTCCGGGGGCCGAAGAGCTGGCCGAGGAGATAGAAGAGCGTCTTCCTACCATCACTCTTGCAACGCCCGGACAACATCGCATAGGCAAAAAAACTCTAATCAAGCCGGCAATGCAAAGCAGTATTATCTTCGCCCTGCAGGAGGTTTTAATGCCCCCCAGTCATAAGAAGGTGCCTACCTCTAGCAGTGCGATGAAACACCCGGATCTGGAAATATTGCTGGCGGAAGATAACCATGTCAACCAGAAGGTTAGCCGTCTTATGCTAAAGAAGCTAGGCTACAGAGTCGATGTGGTCTCCAATGGCCGGGAGGTCTTACAGGCTATTTTAAAAAAGAGCTATGATGTGATTCTCATGGACGTGCAGATGCCGGAGATGGACGGTCTGGAGGCTACCCGTGCCATTTTGGATCTTAATTTAAAAACGAGGCCGAAGATTCTGGCATTGACCGCTTATGCGTTAGAAGGGGACAAAGAGAGATGTTTGCTTGCCGGCATGGACGGTTACATTTCCAAGCCGGTGCAGCTTGAGGAGCTGAGGTGCGCTCTCTACGGCCTGAAAAACATCCCTCTTGGTGCGGATAATACCGGCTAAGACCGCTTAATGATCACATCCTCTAAAGGTCTTCTCGGGCTGGGACGCATGGGCTTGGCAATCCCCAGGCTGAAGATGAGCTGGGGGTGGCCGCGGTTGACCTGCATCTTCAGCTCCTCTCGCAAGTAGGCAAGGCCGATGGGCTGGCTGAAGAAGGATGCTCTTACATCGTAAAAGGTGGCCCGGAGCAGCAGATATTCCAGGGCGAAGCCGCACATGGTCCAGGTCTGCTTATCATCCTGGTCGGTGGTAAGCACGGCAAGGGTGGAGCAGTCGTGGATGAGGCCCGAGTCCCGGTAGATGACCGGCAAGGAGAGGTCGAACTCCTTGAAGGCGGCGGGAAATCCCAAAGATACGACATCCGGCACTCCGAATGTATAAAGAGGCATGCCGTCCGGCTCGGTCGTCCAATTACCGCGCAGCCAGTCCCCCAGATCATGGCGAAATTCCTTTTTGGCCAGTTGAATTTTATGGCTGCGTGAGACCAGATCTGCCATTTTCGCCTTGGCATCCTTATCGGGCAGGTAGCTGAGATAAAGGCCGGGGATATTTATGTTCCTCTCCATCTCCTTTAAAATGAAAGGTTCGATTTGTGCATTTTCATATCTGTCTTTGGTGGTGTGCCTTCTTTGTATCTGGGGGAAGAGATCCTCTTGACCAGGCCTTCGGCCAGAGGGCAAAAGCTGCACTTCGGCCACCAGATCGCTTTCTTGCCCGTCTGGGAAGTAGCTCACCTTCGGAGCAAAGCCGAAATGCGCTCCGGCAACGGCCAGGTTGGCGATGGCGCAGCCCACGCTCATGTAGAGGGTGCGGTTGCTGGGATCGACAAAAGGCAAGGCCCGGCTTAAATCGGCGAAGACGGAAACGCTGTGGTCATGAATGGCATACTTCCAGGGCTGGGTGTTGGGGCCGGAGGGGGCCAAAATTGCATAGCGCAAAAGGAACTTTAGCCTCTCCTCCAGGGGACCATTCGCGGGGTAGTCGGCCTCCGATACATCCCATGCCTTATAGTTATTAGCAGTCAATTGCAATTCCTCTTCAGAAAGATTCTAAGCCACTATTGGCATATAGCTTTTCGCCAGGCATTAGATTCTTTTATTTACGAAGCATATTGCACATTAGTTATGTGGAGGTGAGCCAAGAATTGAAAAGCACTGTTTATTTTGCAGGGGTCAGGGCGAGAAGCTTTCAAGATAACAAGCAAAACAGGATCAGGGGGCTCTTTGATGCCGCGGGTTTAGATGAAGTGGTACAAAAAGGCGATCTTTCCGCCATCAAGATCCACTTCGGGGAAAGGGGGAACGATTCTTATGTAAATCCAGTCCTGGTCCGGCCCATTGCAGAAAAGATCCGCTCTCTGGGCGCAAAGCCATTTCTTACTGATACCAATACCCTTTATGGAGGAAGTCGGGCCAATGCCGTCGATCACCTGCAAACGGCCAATGAGCACGGCTTTGGTCAGACGGTGGCCGGAGCGCCGGCCATCATTGCCGACGGCCTGCAGGGCGACAATTTTCAGGAGGTTTCCATCGACCGCAAGCATTTTCGATCTGTCAAGATCGCCGCAGAGATCGCCTCTGCCAATAGCATGATCGTAGTATCCCATTTCAAGGCCCACCTTCCCGCTGGCTTTGGGGGCGCTATAAAGAATCTGGGCATGGGCTGTGCTCCCGCTTTGGGCAAGGCGGAGCAACACTCTGCCAAGCCCATATTCAACGCAGAGCTATGCAGCGGCTGCCGCTCCTGCATGGAGGGCTGCCCACAGCGGGCCATCACGGTGGAGAAGAGAATCTCGGCCGTAAACTACGATCGGTGTACAGGCTGCGGCAAGTGCCTGCGCGTTTGTCCGACTCACGCCCTGGACTTCGACTGGTTTGTCGAGGTGCCGCCCTTCATGGAAAGGATGACGGAGTATGCCTTTGGTGCGATAAAGGGAAAGGAAAACCGGGTAGGGTTCTTCAACTTCCTGCTCAATATTACCCCGGACTGCGACTGTGTGCCCTGGAGCGATGCATCCTTCGTGCCGGACATCGGCATCCTGGCCTCGAAGGATCCGGTGGCCATAGATCAGGCCAGCTACGATCTGGTGAACCGGCAGATGGGCCTGGCAAACACGCTTTTGCAAAAGAATCATGCCCCGGGAAAGGACAAGTTCCTGGGCGTCTGGGAGAGCACTCTTGGAAATATCCAGTTGGACTACGGGGAAAAGATCGGTCTCGGAAATAAAGAGTACCGGCTGATTGAGATATGAGGAGGAAAATAATCTTGAAAGTTGTAGCATTTAACGGCAGCCCTCGTAAGTATGGCAATACCGCCACCCTCATCGGGGTTGTTCTCAAAGAGCTGGAGGGCCAGGGCATAGAGACGGAGCTGGTTCATTTAAAAGGGCCCCTTTCCGGCTGCATTGCCTGTTTCAAGTGTTTTGAGAAGAAGAACGGCAAGTGCGCACTGGATAAGGATATCATAAACGAATGCATCGCGTTGATGAGTGGAGCGGACGGCATCATTCTGGGCTCGCCCACCTATTTCGCCGATCTCACGCCCGAGCTTAAAGCCCTCATCGACCGGTCTGGGTTTGTGGGAAAGGCCAACGGGGATATGTTCAAGCGCAAAGTTGGCGCAGCGGTGGTGGCCGTGCGTCGGGCGGGAGCCATCCATGTCTTTGACTCCATAAATCACTTCTTCCTCATCAACCAGATGATTATAGCCGGCTCGAGCTACTGGAATATCGGCCTGGGCCTGGCGGAAAAGGATGTGGAAAAGGATGCGGAGGGAATACAGATCATGAGGACTCTGGGGCAGAACATGGGCTGGGTGATGAAGAAGATCAAAGAGTAGAGGGATTAATGGGCGAAGCGTGGCAAGACCGGCAAAAATTGGGTGGAGACAATGGAAATTGTGCGGGATTTGCCCAGCGTGCTCGCAAAGCCTTAAGTTCCTCTGGATTTATTGAGAATGCATGCCCCTGGATTATCAGACATTGGTTGCATCAAACCTCATCCTGCAATTGATCCTCGCTGCGGCCTTAGGCTTTGCCGTCTTCCTGGCCAAAAAGAAGAATTTTCAGAAGCACTGTCTCGTCCTCCGCCTAGCGGTCACGGCCCAGATAATGATCGTCCTGGCGTTGATGTCTCCGGCCATGGCCCTGATCCTGGTGCCGGGCCGGCCCAACGGTCTCTTTCAGGCCGAGGTCTTGCTGCATCACGGCCTGGGCCTGGCAGTGGTACTGCTCTGGATCTACATCAATCTGGTTTATCTGGGGCGTTTGAAGGACCGGCTTGCTACCAGGCGGGCCATGCAGGCGGCGGCTGGCCTTTGGGTGGCGTCCCTTATCTTGGGATTTCACATCTACTTGAAACTGTATTATTGAGACATTGCCCGAATGGTATCATCAATCGTGCGCAGAGGGGAGACGCAAGGACTGGTTCAAAAAAAGCTTGCATCTGTCCATCGCTTAGGCCTACTCCAGCCATTCGTAACCGGGGTATTTGATCTTGTTGAAATTGCGGATTAAGTCTGCTGCATCCTTTCGGCTGAAGTTTGCTTCCATCATCCTGCTACAGACAAAGCGCAGGGCAATTTTCTGCGTTTTAACCTCTGCATTGTCATCCGGTTTAGAGGCCAGACCATAGGTCTCGAAGAGATGCTCCTTCTCGTTCATATGAGTGCTTTTGCCCCATTTTCCGAACATCTCCGCGGCGTGATCCAGAAGATTCTGATCAAACGTCTCGGGAAGCACGATGCCTTCGAACTGCTGCAAGAATTCGTCTTTTCTCAAAATGATCGACCCCACTTCATTAAACCATCCGATGGGATTTATCTCTTTCCAGTAAATAGTGAAGGAAAATAATAGTAGTGGAAGTAATAGCAGTCAACAAAATAAAAAAAATGAATTAAATATATACGGCGGTTCCTGCTTCCACGTTAATTATCTTTAGGACCCCTCTTTGGAAATACATGCTCTTTGGGTAATTGAATTGACCATCGAATACCCTTACGTTGTGGTTTTGGTTGCCTATCACTTTGAAGCTGAATTTCCCATCCGGAGCATCGCCGCCGGTTCCTTCCGTGCCAATTAAGACTTCATCCAGAAAGACCTGATAGCCCCTCATTCCCTGGGAATTAATGGTCACCGGTGTATCTCCGGTCATGACTCCTGGTTGTGGCGGATAAGATGTGCCGTATGTCTGATACTGGGTTGAAGTGCTGGTGGTGGTCTGGCCCAGGCCGCTCGTAGTGGTTTGACCTGCATTGGGTTGATTGTAGGCAGGCGGCATATTGGAGGAGGGCGGCATCTGGCCCGCCGCCGGATACTGCTGCACCGGTGGTGCCTGGCTGATCACATCCACAATGATGGAGTTGCTGGGCTGGTTACTCTGCACGAAGAGCAGAACGTGCCTGCCCACTTTGTCCGCCATGAAGTTCAAGCTGTTGTAGCCGGAATAGAAATTAACCTTCTTGCTGGTTATATTCAGAACATCTGTCTGAATAATTTCGTAGTAATCGGCCTGTCCGCCTGCCGGGGCAAAGGCGATGAACTGCATGCCGGTTCCTGCCGGAACGATGGCATACGCTGACCAATCCAGACCCTTCTGAATCCACAGTTCATTGCCTCTTGTGGTGGCTATGGCCGACTGGTACTGGGTATAGGTGACATCCCGGCCACTACCGAAGTAGATTCTGGTGGGCATCTTATGCGTGACATCGAATTTCACCGGAGTAAGGCCGATCACGGGCACGCTGGTATTGATGTAGAACTCAGAGAGGAAGGAAGAAGCACTGCTGGTGTTCTCGAACTGTGGGCCAAACCACGGGCTGCTCAATTCCGTGCCCATGCCGCCGATGCCGAACAGGCTGTTTACGTAGTCTTCGCTAAAAGCTCCACCGGTCATATCAATGGACTGCAACAGGGAAAAGCCCTGCGCTCCTACCGCACCTGCTGCTCCGGCAGAAAAGATCAGGGCCAGAATACATAAGCATAAGCAATTAAATCTCAATTATTACACCTCATTGGCTGCTACTCTGGCAATGTAATATTTAGCTTTGAGTCTCTCCTGAGCCTCATCTGAACATCATGGAAACCCGGATACAATGGAAACCCCGATTTTTATATAGCTGCAGAAAAAAGAGATAAAATATTCAATTGGTGTCCAATCAATAAGTTACCTCCAGGCTCCATTTGTTCAGCTTGCCTGTGTCTCTGCTTGCCAAATCCCTGATCCGAAGGACCCATTTGCCCTTCAAAGATTGACCGAGAAAGGCGACTAAAGGGGCCTTTGATTGGGAATCATAACTCTTCAGCAGATCCTTCTTGCCGATGCCGGTGCGATTGTGCAGAATGGCTCTTTTGCCACCTGGTGACGTGAGTTCTACTCTCAGGTTGGAGATGTTGCTGTGGCTTATATCCACTTCCACCACCAGTCTCTTCACCTTTCCCTCCTGGTCGAGGGAAATCGCATTGATAAGGCCCGAAGGACTATTGTCCGGGATTATCTCACCGGATAGCTTTGATCCTTTGGCTACATGATCGGTCTTTTCCTGCCCAATTACAAATGTTATGACCCGGCCCGGCTCTACGATATTTGATATCATCAGGCCTGAGTCCGAGCCGTCCCATAAAACAGAGGCGGGTTTTGTGTTGTGGCTAAGGGCAATTCCCACCATCCTGCCAAAGAGATCCTTTTCGTCACCCATACTGCGGTTGGTTTCCAGATCCAGGCTGCCGTCCGCCTGCAAGAGCCCGCACTGGTAATGCTTGGACGCGGATCCGCCCTGCCATTCATTTGAGCCTAGACTGTCGCAGTGATAGACGGCCAGGCCGCTGGCGGGAATGGAGGCGTCCAGATCTATCCTGGAGCGGTTCTCCACCAGGAAATACTCATTTATCTTACCGGTTTCATAAATCATGACTGTTCCGTAATCCCCATGATCTGCCTGATACTGGCCAGGCTGATTGAGGCGAACTTTTTTATCGCACCATCCTACCAGGTTACGCAGGAAGGCGCATACCGGCGCAGGAGTTCTTCCATCATCGTTATGATTTCCGGCGCTCATGAGGCAGAAGTAGCCAAGGCCAGCACTCTTCTCGAAGTCACCGTCTCGATTGCCGTAATCGTAGAGGTCCGGCCAGCGGCAGATCATGTGGCCGCTCTCATGGCAGAAGGTTCCAATAGAGAGATCCTCCTTGCTTCTGCCCATGCTGGAGAGCATATAAAAATAGGTCTTCATATTTTTGTACTTGAGGTCTATGATATGGTTATGTGGCCACAGCTCTCCCAAATATTGGGTCTGGCCGGCGTAAAGAAAGCTCATGGCATCAACCATTCCCACTCCTCGCGAGTCGAACTGCTCCAGCGCGAGACCGCCTTTGACAGCCAGGTCCAGGGCCTCCTTGACGAGCAGGTTTTCCGTATAGTATTGACGATTGTGGCTTAGGGTTATGGGCCCCACCACCACGTTGGTGTAGTCCAGCTTGCCGCTGGACATGAGACGGAAATACTCTCGCACAGAGCAGAAGTTGCCGTTCTCATGGTAGCTTTGGCCATTGAGCTGGGCGTCTACGTCCTCCCTTGTGACGGTGCTCTTCACATCCTTAAACTGGACCAGAACCGTCAGGCCCTTGATCTCGCCCTCGCTCACCCGTCTTCCTTCTAAGAGTCCCTTTTCCGCTCCGAAGGTGCGAAGATTAAGGCTGGGCTTGAAGGCGGATGCCGGGGGGTCCATCTTGGCATATCTTGCCTCAAACTTGCGGTTTCTAACCTCTTCTGATTCTTTAAAGTGACGGCGGACCCTTTCGGGCGGGCTAAGGGATGAATCCACTCCACTGGAGACGAACTCGCCCGAGATCAGGAAGGCATAGCAGTACAGTCCATGGTCCTGGTCGTAGACCACAGAATAACCGTCCGTATTCTCATATCGGGAATAGAACTCATCGCCGTAGACTCGAAGCTGCACTTCTGGGCCCTTCTCTTGGGGGAAGGTCAGAAACTCTCCAAATATCGAACTCATGGCAGATCAACCTCGCGGATGTGCGCCGCAATGCGGCGTCATGTTAACTTGTTATCAGATGACTATTTAATTATTTTCTATACCAAAAAAGTTTTTAAGGGCGGATTACTTGCTCCCTATCCCTTTCTCCATGGCCTCTTTCGACAACCTGATGGCGCATAGCTCCGAGCACATGGTGCAGGTATCTGTCTCCACCCCGCGCCGGTGCCTGATCTGCTTCGCCCGGGCCGGATTTATGGCTGCCTGAAACTGCCCTGTCCAATCCAGCTCGGCGCGAGCGCGGGCCATCTGCAAATCCTGGGCCCTGGCCTTCTCACGCACGCCGGGACGGGTGAGGTCCGCGGCATGGGCCGCCACCCTTGTCACGTAAGTTCCCTCGATCACATCCTCAATGGTAGGCAGGTCCAGATGCTCGGAGGACGTGGTGGCGCAGAGAAAGTCCGCTCCCGCCATGCCCGCAATCACTCCGCCCATAGCAGCGGTGATGTGGTCGTAGCCGGGCGCAATGTCTGTGACCAGCGGGCCCAACAGATAGAGGGGCGCGCCGTCTGTCAAATGCTTCATGGCCTTGACGCTGGTTTCTATCTCATCGGCGGGCACATGCCCCGGCCCCTCCACCATGACCTGCACTCCCGCGGCGCGCGCTCTCTTCACCAGCTCGCCCAGCATGATAAATTCCATGTACTTGGCCCGGTCGGATGCATCCTCAATGCAGCCAGGCCGTAGGCCATCGCCCAAGGAGAGGGTCAGATCATACTCTTTGGCCATCTCCAGAAGATAGTCGTACTCAGAGTAGTAAGGATTGTCCTCGCCCGTCTCGCTGATGTACTTCATGGTTAAGGAGCCGCCCCGGCTCACCACACCCAGGACGCGTGGATCGAGGCGAAGTCGCTCCAGAGAATTCTTGTTCACGCCCACATGCACGGTGACGAAGTCCACGCCGTCTTTGGCATGCTTTTCCAGAGCGTTGAACATGCCCTGCGCCGTCAGATCCTTCTTGACGGCGGCATTGTAGAGGGGAACGCTGCCCACGGGAACGCTGACTGCGTCTAAAATCATGCGCCGCACGCCGTCCAGATCCCCGCCTGTGGACAGATCCATTACCGCGTCTGCGCCCGCCGCCGCTGCCGCTAGTGCCTTTTCCACCTCGCTTTGTGGAGAGTCCAGGTTTTGCGAGGTGCCCACATTCACATTCACCTTGGTGGTGAGCTGCTCGCCCACACCGGTGGGCTGCATATTTTCACGACGGATGTTTCTGGGTATGACCACTCTTCCCGCTGCCACCAGAGCGGCCAGCTTCGCCGGATCTATTCCCTCACGCTTGGCCACGGCCTCGATCGAACTGGGCACGCGGCCTTTCTTAGCCTCTTGCATTAACGTCATTAATACCAACTGATATATTGTAAGAGCTAAAGGGTTACCTCATGGTTGAAGTGCATAAGGTTAGCGGTGCGGCATTCGATGGCAATGTCTACCTGATCCTGGACAAAAAACCCATTTTGGTAGATGCAGGCATGATGGCCGGCCCGACCCTAAAAAATATCAAGAAATTCATCGATCCAACCCAAATCGAGATGATCGTTCTCACTCACTGTCACCACGACCACTCCGGCGCGGCTCCGGCGCTCCAGGAAGCGACAGGTGCAAGGCTCCTCTTGAGCGAAAGAGAAGTAGGGGCTGTAGGAGACGACATGGCATCTGTGGCTTATCTCTTCGGCCAGCAGGCCCCCGATTATAAGGTGGACGAGACCCTCAAGGAGGGCATGGTCCTGGATATTGGTGAATGGAAGCTGCAGGTTATGGAGACCCCTGGCCACTCCCTGGGCAGCCTCTGCCTCTACGAGGAGAACGCGAAGGTTCTTTTCTCCGGAGACACGGTATTTCCGGACGGGAACATCGGCCGGACGGATATGTACGGGGGTGACACTCCGGAGCTGGTCAAATCCATTGAACGGCTGACTAAATTGGATGTGCAAACCATGTATCCCGGACACATGGAGATCACCTCTCGCGATGTCAACCGCCAGATACAGATGAGTCTCCGATTTGCCAAGAGCATTTAGGGAGAAGTGGAACGCGCGGGCCAAGCCAGGATGCCTTTAAGCTCCTGGATTTTTGCAGCAGTAGAGGCGGATGTGAGGGGATCGAGCCTGCCCAGGATGTCGCGAGCAAGAAGATCTATTCTGAAAAGCTCATCAAGATCCTGCGCTCCTGTGACATTTGGCCAAAGACTTCAGCCATGACGAGCTAATTCAAAGGGACAAAGCCAGCCGGGACGTTTTCTGGCTCAAGGATGAAGCCTGGCGGACTCAGATAACAAGACGGAGTCTGAAGTGCTGGCGGCTGAGATTGGGGGGGCCTGGAGACGGCGCGGGTGCAGTCTAGGTCGATTTATGAAGAGCTGGGAGAGAGACAGGCAGAAAGCTAAGGCAAGAAACCAAGGCGAACTTATCTTTATGAGTGGTTTAGGGGCGATCAATGAACCGGGTGGATTTGGGGTCTGGCACGGGGTGGTATCCAAGGACCCGGCGGATGTCAAATACCTCCCGGAGTATGATGCCGGAAGATGCCAAGGCGAAGATTTGGTGGCGGTGACGGCTAATGGCAGACGATAGCCAAAAATACCCAGCTCTGTTTCGCCCATAAGCATGATGGATATTGACGAGATGATAAGAGTCATCAGTCAGGCAGGATACTTGGTGGAGAAAGATTTGAAGGAGGGATGCGGTTGAACCGCAGCATCTTGTTTTTTTAAGTTTTTCATGTGGAGGCACCACAGTTCACAGAAGGACGCACAGAGCGATTAACTAACAATTGGAAAAACATAGTAACCTGAAGTTAGCAACTGGAAATAGCTAAGAGCCATATTATTATCTCGTCTTTGTGCCTTTGTGACTTTGTGGTGATCGTATTTCGCCGTCAACTGGAGAAATATATTAATTTTAGAT
>JAABPZ010000234.1 GCA_011391755.1 Methanothrix sp.
TCTCAGGGCCGGGACGGAGTAGGTGCCCAGTAGAGATGGTTTTTCAGATAGGTAGTCCTCCCGCAAAAGCCAGGGTGAGGGAAGAGGTCCAAAAATACCTGCAGGAAGGCGAAGAGACAGTGCTTCCACCCGACAGCATTCGCCTTCCTCGGGTAAGAACTGTGAAAAAAACTTCTTGAGCTCTACACCGGAGAGGGCAAAGGGATGGAGATGAGACGATGGATGCTTTTTCCTCTGACCATCTGATTTGCCGACACAGAGGGGCAAAGCTGAGGATTCGGCCCATATGTAGAAAGTTTCCGTGTCCCAGAGAGAGTGTAAGACCTGCATGTACTCGAGCCTTCACAAGCGATGTAATCGGATCGATATTAGTTAGTAAGATCGTTCTGTGTTGCCTGGCATCTGAAGCTGAAAGTATTGCCATTTTCGTAGTTCATCGTCAAGAGATACGTGTCCCCAGATTCAACAGAGAAAGTTCCAGAGCCGTTTACCAGATCTGCCTCGTCCCAGCCTTCAAAGGAGAAAATCAACATCAGACTTTTATTATCCCGCTCGAATCGGCCATCGATGTAGCCATCCTGGGTGCCAAACTGATAGCTTCCCGTAACCATGTTTTTTTCATCCACTTGTATCAGAAGATGTGGGTTTGGCAACAGGCTGAGATAATCTTCCACCATATCCACGGCTTCGATGACTTTCCATTTACCTCTGAATTCGCTTTCTATAACCATCTGGATCCTCCATGAGAATTGTCGGTGATCTATGCCGTCAATGGGATATGGCTTTTTCGCCCAAATTTAAAGATGCAAAGCTCCAAGCTCGCCGCACGTGTCAAACTCAATTAGTCAGGTCCTCCCGGCTGGCCTGGAGCTTGAGGGCCTGGGCCTGTGCCAGAGCCGCGCCTTCCCCCTTTTGCAGCCCTTGCCCGAGGGGCGAACCGCGGGCGCACGGGCGACCTTCTGCAGGGCTCGGGCATCGCTGGACAGATCGCAGGCAATGCTCTGGTGGGGCGTTCTCTTTTCACCTACAATAATCGAGCCTGTTACAAAATCTTGAAACCTGTCAAAGAGGCCATCAAACAACAGTTAATTACATCGCCTGTTATTTGCCTTGATGAAACCGCCATGCGTATCGAAGGGACGAGAAAATGGTGCCATGTGGTTTCAACCAGGGACCTGACTTATTATTCGGCACATTCCTGGGATAACTTTGATTTCGGTCTGAATTCTTAATGATTTTGTGGGTAGGGCAGAGTAGTTACTAAATAATTTGAGTAACTTCAGCTCTTCTTGCAAAGTACCTTGTCCATGAATATCAGATTCTCGGGCAATTCTGCCAGCCTAACCTTTTCTCCCCGCACATCCACAAGGGCATCGAGCCTGGTGAAGTGGACCTGATGTATCCGAACTAAGGGCTCGCACCCTTTCTGGAGGTGCTCTTTAAAGCCATCAATCCTGCCGCCCTCCCCCATGTAATCCACAATGCGGCGGAAGAGCTTGGGCAGGATGGCCACCTCTTCTGTGATGGCCGTCAGGCTGGATACGGAAAATCCCCGCGTGGTCTTGTCGTTTGGCCATAGTCCCTTTCCTTCCGCTCGGGCGTTTGTCACGGCCTCAGTCAACGGAAGGCGCAGATCTGAGAAAAGGCCGTTGTAGTACATGGGATAGGCGAGGCCCTGGGCAAGGAGATGGTAGTTATAGCTCTCTAAGAGAATCGACTCATTCAATGTGATCTCTGCTCCGTCTTTCTCCTCGGTATCACCGGCGAAGACGAAGGCTACCGGGCGGCGGTTGCTCTCAGTGCTGCGGGACAGGATGAACCCCTCTGTTCCATCCTGGGCTTTAATCACAGTGCTATGGGTATCATTCCAGACGACCTCGTTAATTCCCAGGTGGGAGAGAAGACAGCTGATGGCGGCCCGGGCGGGCTGCTCTGGCTGGCAGAAGCCCTGGTAGTGCGTTTCCAGAGCATCGACGGCCTCAATGCGCAGTTGTGCATGCCCGCGCGCATTCAGCTCCACAGCCGGGCCGGAGAGCTTCTTCCAGAGAGTGGCATCTTTGGCCTTGAATCTAACTGAATCGCCATCAGGACTGTAGCCGAGCACGTGGAAGGTTCCTTTGATCAGAGTAAACGACATTCATATCCTCCTAAATAATTTTTTCAATGTACCTATTTTTAGTACTGAGTTATTATTATAATTTAAATTTTTTCATTATGTTATAAAATATCAGAAAACACATAAAAATGCTTAAATAATGATAAAAACAGACAAAAAACGATGAACGAGGACTCAACCGTCTCATGCTACGATCGGCATGCCAAGGATTATGACCTCTACCAGTCTGCCGTGGTTCCCGGTTATCTGGAGATGCTCGACCTCCTGGCCGAAGCTTGCCGGCGCTATCTGCCCGAAGAGGCGAAGATCATCGATCTGGGCTGCGGAACAGGCAATGCCTCCCTGGCTATTTTGGGAAAGATTCCTTCGGCCAGGATCTTTCTCATCGACGGCTCTGGAAGAATGGTAAAGGTAGCTGCAAAGAAGATCTCCTGCGCCCACCCGGAGGCGATCCTGGGCTGCAAGGTGGCGGACATTGCGAGAAGTGATTGGGACGAAGGCATCGAGGGCCAGGGCCTGGTAGGCGAAGGGTATGACGCCATAGTCTCCACACTGGTTTTAGAGCATCTGCCCTTCGATCGCTACAAAGAGGCCATTGCCAAATGCTACCGACAGCTCAAGCCGGGCGGCTGGCTCCTGGCAGCGGAAGGCTACGCCGAGGAGGGAAGCGATATGCAAGAGTGGTTTTTTGAAGAGATGGAGCAGAGGCGGAAAGCCGTCGATCCAGAACTCTCCGACTTTGTGGCCCGGCTGAGGGAGGAGAAGGAGACGCACTACTATTGTCGCAAGGCTGAGAAGGAAGAATGGTGGAAGCAAGCAGGATTTATGCAGGTCAATATGCTCTGGCAGTATCTATGCATTGGCTTGATGGCAGGCAGAAAGCCATTGTGATAACAAAAAAACCCGCCAGCTAGGTGAACTACCGCGTCCTGAAGGGCGCGGCTTCCCACTTCATCGCCAATACTTGCATCACGGATATGTGATGTAGAGGTTTTGGCTCTATGGGCGCTACGGGCTGTTCCATCCCTGTGAGGAGTATGTTCCTGGAAGCATTGT
>JAABPZ010000235.1 GCA_011391755.1 Methanothrix sp.
AGCGGTAACCTTTTAAAATTTCAAGGGATATAAAATTAAACATTACTGGGCTCGTTATGGGTCAACGGGAATCTAGGGTACATGCCCCTCAGATAGAGCTGGTGGAAAACGCAGTCCATCCTCTGGTTTTCGGCGACCAGCTTTTACGGTATCTTAACCAGATGGTGATAATTTACCAAACTCACATGCACCCTGGAGAGATGGCTCTGGGAGTTTTTCCGGTTACTCCCGCGCCGCCGGTGCCCCCCATGCCGCCTCCTACGCCCGAACTTCTATCCATGAAAGTCAGGACTGGATAAATTGGAGAATGAATGGATAAACTTTACCCTGGAAAATATGAGGCTATCGAGGAAAGCATGGCCGCAGCCATTGAGGACCAGATGAAAAAATTGTTTGAAGAGGTGAAAAAGACAAATATTCCAGATATAGGTAAGGAGGACCGAAAGATCCTGTTTGTCGCCATTGCTCGCGGCATCCTCCAATACCTTAATGATAATCAAAATTTGATCAATATCACTTTCAAATTCCAGGGTCCCGCAAGCAATCAACCGATAGAAATTACCGCTAATGTGAACATGAATATTGATATGGATAAAAGAAGGTAAGTTCATGTCTTCATCCTATCTCGATTTTCCCTTTCGCTTTGATACAAAAGGAAAGGCGACCACAACCGATGCCGATGACCATATCCGGGATATGATCTACCAGGTTCTGTTCACCAGTCCTGGCGAGAGGGCTAACAGGCCCGACTTCGGATGCGGCCTTCTGCAAATGGTCTTCATGCCCAACAGCGACCTTCTCGCCACGGCCACTCAATTCCTGGTCCAGGGTTCGCTGCAGCACTGGCTCTCAGATGTGATAGAGGTGGAGAAGGTAGAGATATCAAATCAAGAAGAGCGGCTGGCAGTGGAAGTGGTCTATACCCGGCTGGAAGATGGCCAACGCAAGCAGGACAGTTTCCTGTCGCCAGTAATGGGAAGGTAGCGGAGGATTATGGTTGTTCATCAAGATATGATCTGCAGCAAGAACCTGCGAAGATCAACTACTACCGCCAACGGGATCGATTATATTGAGATATCAGCAGAAAGCCTCGATGATCAGCGCTTCATTCACATATATTTTATCGAGAATATCGTACCATCTGGCCTTGTAGACAATCCGAACCTGGTGCGAATAGAGGGAGGCGTTCGCATCCAGGGCATTAATGTTCTTAGATTGGAGGAAAAGGATAACCACCTGATATTAGAAGTGGACCAGACAGGCGATTTCTCAACTTACACCCTGATAATAGATGGCGTGGGATTGGATCCCGTCTTTTCACGATGTGACTTCAGCTTTAAAGCGGGCTGCTCCAGCCGCTTCGACTGCAAACCCCGCACGACATGCCCTGCGAAGCCGCGCCTTGAGCCATCAATAGATTACAATGCCAAGGATTATGCCAGCTTCCGCCAGGCTCTGCTTGATCTGATACCTACTCTTGTACCCGACTGGAAGGAAAGGCATGAGGCAGACCTGGGTATCACTCTCCTGGAGCTTCTGGCCTATGCAGGCGACCAGCTCAGCTACTATCAGGATGCTGTAGCCAACGAGGCCTACCTCAAGACCGCACGCCAGCGCATATCTGTGCGAAGGCACTCCAGCCTGATCGATTACCGCATGCACGAAGGGGTCAGTGCCCGGACTCTCATTCATTTCTGCGTAAATTCGGACGGCATGATTCCCAAAGGAACCCCTGTCCTAACCAGGATCGATCATCCCCTGCAAGGGGAATCCCACCCTCCAGGGGCCGTCATTGTCTTTCCAATGAAAAAGTCGGCTCTGGATGCGGCAGAGGTGGTCTTTGAGACCTCTGAAGAGTTGGGCACCAGAGTGAATCTGAACAACATTCCCATCTATACCTGGGACAATAAGAGATGCTGTCTGTTTCGCGGCAGCACAACAGCAGATCTGGCAATAGATGTGAGCAACGATCTGCATGAAGGCGATTTTCTCCTCTTCGAAGAGATCAAAGGACCAGAGAGTGGAGAAGAGGGAGATGCAGACAGAGAACACAGACAGTTGGTCAAGCTGACGAGCGTTAAACCGATGGAGGATCCCGTCAGGAAACAGCCCCTCACCAGGGTCACCTGGGACCGAAAAGATGCCCTGACCTTTCCCCTGTGCGTCTCTTCAAAGAAAGATGACGGTAGTTTTGCAGAGAATATAAGCGTAGCCAGAGGAAATCTTGTTCATGCAGACCACGGCCGAACGATTTTTGGCGAAATGCATCCAGGACCTGAAGAGCCTAAATACCAGATACAGCGATTGGTTCACCGGATACGCCTCGATGAAGGGCCTCTGAGCTTCAGCATAGATTCTAGTGCAGTATGCACGGCAAAAGATCTTCTGGCAACAGACCCTCAATTGGCAAAGCCCCAGATTCTGGAGCTGAAGGTAGCAGGCAACCCGGACCCCTGGAATGTTGCCATTCCTAATTTGATTGGCTTTGGTCCCTTTGATCAACGATTCTCAGTTGAAACCGATAACGATGGCCGGGCAGTAATTCGCTTTGGAGACGGCGAGTATGGCATGGCTCCACCTGATAGCAAGCCGGGAGAGTCTGAGGCACAAATTGAGGTTAAATACAGGATTGGCATAGGAAGAGCGGGAAATCTTGGCCCTGAATCTCTGGTTCACGTTGTGGCTCCTGAAAATACCAGTGAATGGCCCGAGATATGCCTCTCGCAAGAAAATATGCAGGGGCCCGTCAGAAATCCGCTTCCTTCCTGGGGCGGCATCGATCCTGAGCCCATCGAGAAGGTCAAGCAACTGGCTCCTGCGGCTTTTCATGCCGAGCAGCTACGAGCAGTGACCGAAGAGGACTACGCCAGAGCCGCAGAAAAGCATCCTGATGTATCGAAGGCTGTCGCCACCTTCCGGTGGACGGGAAGCTGGCATACGGTTTACATCACGATAGATCCCTTTGGCGGGACAGAGATAACCCCTGAGCTAAAGAAACGGATCCGAGACTGGGTCGAGCGTTTCACTCAGGCCGGATATGACCTGGAGATAGATGGGCCGGTCTATGTGCCTCTGGAGATAGAGGCCGAGTACATGCTCAATAGGATATCAATTACTCGGCTTTTGCGAGCAAATCTGCCAATCTCGGCATGCAAAGATCA
>JAABPZ010000236.1 GCA_011391755.1 Methanothrix sp.
TGTAGAAGAACTCCGCCAGCACATCCTCCACGGCATTTAGATCCCTCGTCCAGGGAAGTGCCAGATATTTTTCGCTGAAATTTATGGCCGCGATCTCAATGCAGTAGCTCTGATCGCGATACCAGCGCTTAAGGTCCCCCTTCAGGCCCAGAACGGTCAGCACCTCTTCGTACTGGCCAAGATCTAGGCCTGCGGCATAATTCAGGGGCGCGTTATTTTTGATGAATATTTGGCAATGAAGTGGGAAGCCATGCCCAACAGGGTGCGGTAGTTTACAACACGCGAATAAAGAGGAACAGCAAAAGCCAATGATGTAGGAGGGAATAAAATGCTTGACTTTTGCCAATGTTAGTTACGACGCCTGACGAATATAAGCTTTTCGCCTTAGGCGATCAACGTGGTTAATAATGGGAGGGAGCAAAAGTCGATTCCTTGGGAGGGATTTGATCTTACGACCTTTGCTTAAGGCCCTAACGACATTAAACGAATATAAGATTATCGGTCTGAAAAAGCCTTTCTTGCATCTTGCTAGAAGGAGGGAGGGCAAAAGTCCACTTTGTAGGAGGGATTGATGGTGATCGACTTTTGCCTTAAACCAACTCCGACATATGACGTTATAAACCTTTTGGTGGCGTTCAACTCATTGCCCAAGGAGCCCCATCTCATGAATTGCCAAAGGACGGTAAAGCCGAGCTTTTACTCGGCGGCTGATCGGTCGGGCAGGCAAAAGAGTCAATACATTTGCCGTAGAGATTATCAATTATGATCTACACGATTACTCTCAACCCGGCGCTTGACCGCACCCTCTGGATCCAGAAGGTACGCGATGATGTATCCAACCGCATATTGGAGGAGAAGAGCTTTGCAGGAGGCAAAAGTGTTGATGTCTCCAAAGTGCTCAAGAACCTGGGCGTGGACAACATCGCTCTCGGATTCGTGGGAGGCTTCGCCGGCCGGGAGCTGGAGGGTAGATTGCTCAACGAGGGCATTCAGACGGATTTCGTTCATGTCTCAGGTGAGACGCGCACCAACATCATCATCCACGAGAAGGAGACGGGAAAACAATTGGCCTTCAATGCTCGCGGCCCGGAGATAAAGGCGTCCGAGCTTATGGAGTTCGTGGAGCTGCTGGAAAGGCTGCCTTGCAGCGATCTGGTGGCCATTGGGGGCAGCCTTCCCCTGGGCGTCACCCCTGAGATTTACAAAAAGATCATAACAATAGTAAAGAGGTGCCAGTCCACCGTGGTGCTGGATGTGGATGGCGTTGCCCTTCGCGCCGGAATTTTGGCCCGACCTGATGTCATCAAACCCAATATTCATGAGCTGTCCGAGCTGGTGGGCCGAAAGCTCAAGGGGCTGGATGAGATTTGCGCTGCCGCCCGAGAGATCAACCGGCAGGGCGTAAGAATCGTTCTCGTATCCATGGGGGGAAAAGGCATCCTTCTGGTCTCGGAAGGTCATGAGTATCTGGCCGTGCCGCCCAATGTGGATGTGCAGAGCACCATTGGAGCGGGAGACTCCTCCGTGGCAGGCTTCATAAGCGGCCTGATGAAGGGCAAGAGTCTGAAAGAGTGCCTGGTCTATGCCGCCGCAGCCGGGACGGCTACCACCCTGTATCAGGGTACGGCCCTGGCCCAAAAGGAAGATTTCGAGCGGTTGGTGCCACAGGTGAAGCTGACCGTACTCTTCGAGAGGGCATAAGGGTGCTTGAAAATGGCAGTTAATATCATAGTTCCTCTGGATGTGCCGGAAGGATGCCGCTCCAAATACCGGGATAACTATCTCCAGATCACCAAAGGCAGCGGGCGGTTGATGCTCTTTGCCGGAGATCAGAAGGCAGAGCATCTCAATGACGATTTTTTCGGGCCGGGTATCGATGCAGAGGATAATGATCCCGAGCATCTCTTCCGCATCGCGGCTACAGCTAATGTCGGCGTCTTTGCCGCTCAACTCGGCCTCATGGCTCGCTACGGCATGGACTATTCCCATGTGCCTTACCTGGTCAAGCTCAACTCCAAGACCAATCTGGTGAAGACGGCCCAGGCTGAGCCGGTCAGTCCGCAGTGGATCGATATTTCCCAGGTTGTCGATTTTAAGGAGAGCAGCCGCCTCAACATTCTGGGCGTGGGCTACACCATCTACTTGGGAAGTGAGCATGAAGGATCAATGCTTCGCGAGGCGGCGCGAATTGTCTACCTGGCCCATCAGGCAGGGCTGGTTACGGTGCTCTGGATCTACCCCCGCGGCATTGTTGTGTTGGACGAGAAAGATCCCCACCTCATCGCCGGAGCGGCTGGCGTTGCCGCAACGCTTGGCTCCGACTTTGTCAAGGTCAACTATCCTGAGAAGGCAGGAGAGGATTCGGCTTTGATCTTTCGGGAGGCGGTGCAGGCAGCGGGCCGCACCAGGGTGGTCTGTGCCGGAGGGGAGAGCACCGATGCTAGACAATTTTTGCAGAGGCTTCATGACCAGATCCATATCAGCGGCGCGGCAGGAAATGCTACCGGCCGAAACATCCACCAGAGGCCACTGGCAGAAGCAGTACGTCTGTGCAACGCCATTTACGCTATAACCGTGGAGAATGCCGACGTGGATGAGGCCTACAAGATCTATCGGGGTGACTAGTACAGCTGGGCTTAATTAATGCCATGAGAGTGAATCAGAAAGGCTAAGTTAGAGGTTAACGAAGAACGATGGCGAAACTGGTATTGCTGCGGCACGGCCAGAGCCTCTTCAACCTGGAAGGCAGGTTCACAGGCTGGTTGGATATTGATCTGTCCGAGAGGGGTAGAGCGGAGGCTCGGGATGCCGGTTGGCTCATGAAGAATTCCGGCCTTTCCTTTGACATCGCCTTTACCTCGGTCTTGAAGCGCGCCATCAGGACGCTGTGGATTGTGCTGGATGAAATGGATCTGATGTGGATTCCGGCTCTGCCCTGCTGGCGGCTCAATGAGCGCTTTTATGGAGAGCTGCAGGGCAAAAGCAAGCAGGAGACGGAGGAGCGGTACGGGATGGCGCAGGTGCAGAGCTGGAGGAGAAGCTTTTTGGAGAGGCCGCCCGCTGTTGCCCCCGAGGACGATCGCTATCCTGGCAGGGAGAATCGTTACCGGGATTTGCAGGAGAGCCTGCTGCC
>JAABPZ010000237.1 GCA_011391755.1 Methanothrix sp.
ATGGATCTGCCGCTCATCTGCCAGCTTTTCGAGCAGGCCAAAGTGAGGCTGCGCAGCAACGGCGAAGCGAGCACGCAAGCCGAGCGGGCCATCATGACCACGGACACTCGGGTAAAAGAGATCGCTGTGGAGCATGAGGGGCTACGCGTAGCCGGCATAGTCAAGGGCGCGGGGATGATCGAGCCCAATGTGGCCACCATGCTCTGCTTCCTTTACACGGACGCAGATTTTCCGGCGCAGACATTGCACGAATGCCTCGCCGATGCCGTGCAAGATAGCTTCAATATGCTTACCGTGGACGGGGACACCAGCACCAATGACACTGTGCTCCTCACGGCTACGGGGAAGGCCATTGGCCGTGAGGCGGATTTCCGGGAAGCCCTGCGCTACGTCTGCATGGAGCTGGCCCGCATGATGGCGCGGGACGGCGAGGGCGCCAGCAAGTACTTTGAGACAGTTGTCTGCGGCGCGCGTAGCGTTGAGGACGCCCGTCTGGCTGCCAAAGCGGTAGCTCGCAGCAGCCTGGTTAAAACCGCCGTCTATGGCGCCGATCCCAACTGGGGCCGCATCATCTGCGCCGTAGGATACTCGGGGGCGGAGATGGATCCGACCAGGATAACTCTGGGCTTGGAAGGAAAAAGCCCTGACGGAGTAAGCGTCAAGGTCTCGCTGGTAGAAAAGGGCCGCATCGTGGATGGAGTCTTGGATCAGGCCAAAGAGATCATGTCAGGGGATACTATTACTATCAATATTGACCTTGCTCTGGGCGATGCAGAAGCGCGCGGCTTTGGCTGCGACCTGACCCACGAGTATGTGAATGTAAACGCCAACTACACAACATAGAAGAGAAGACATGTTTCGCAACCAGAGACTAGGGAAAACATCGCAAGATGTTTTGGATTACCTTTCTAGCCTAGAAGCTGATAAAAGGATATTCAAGGCCGATCTACTAGTGGACCGAGCCCACCTCATCATGCTCAAAGAAAATGGTCTGGTTTCCTCGAAAGTTTGTTCTGATATTTTTCTAGAATTGGAAAAACTTGAAAAAAATGGTTATATAATTGGAAATGAAGAAGACGTGCATGAGGTTATAGAGAAAAATGTGATTGTTGGTGCTGGTCCTGATGGTGGGAGAATGCATACAGGTCGATCCAGGAACGATGAGGTGGCTACCTGCATCCGCCTAGCGTTGCGTGGAGAGATGCTGGATCTGATGCATGAGCAGCTTTCTTTGATCCGGACGCTTGTTGAGCTGGCGGAAAAGCACACCACTACTATCATACCTGGTTTTACTCACACCCAGCATGCCCAGCCTACAACTCTGGCCCATCATCTTCTGGCCCATGCCGATGCTGCCGGACGGGATCTGGCTCGGCTGGAGGATGCCTACCTGCGGGTTAACCAGAGCCCCTTGGGCGCGGCAGCCTTCGCCTCCACCGGCTTTAAAATCGATCGGCAGAGGACCTGTAATCTATTGGGCTTTGAGGGCCTGGTGGAAAACAGCATGGATGCCGTCTCCACCCGCGATTTTATCCTGGAGGTCCTGGCCGACCTCTCCATTTTGATGGTCAATCAGAGCCGCCTGGCCGAGGAGCTGGTACTGTGGTCCACCTCTGAGTTTGGCTATCTAGAATTGGATAACCTCTACGCCTCCACCAGTTCCATCATGCCCCAGAAGAAGAACCCGGACACGGCGGAGCTGGCCCGTGGCAAGACCGGCTCGGTTTTGGGAAGCCTCATGGCTGTGCTCTCCATTTGCAAGGGACTGCCCTTGAGCTACAACCGCGACTTACAAGAGGTCACCCCGCATCTATGGCGAAGCATGGATTGGACACGGAGCACGGTGCGCATCCTAGATGGCTGCGTCTCCTCGCTCAAGTTCAACTTGGAAAGATTGGAGCAATGCGCAGGGGCGGGTTTCTCTACGGCGACAGAGCTGGCAGATTCCTTGGTGCGCATTACTGGAATGCCTTTTCGCACGGCTCACCTCATAGTGGGCAGGATAGCAGCCTCGGGTCGCAGGCCTGACTTGGGAGAACTTGATTCGATCTCGCTAGAGTATGCAGGATTTAGGCCCAGCGAGCACGATTTTTCCGAAGCGAACTTGGAGAGGGCACTCGACCCACGAAGCAACGTCGCCCTGCGGGCCAACACGGGCGGGCCGGCGCCAGTGGAGACGGAGCGCATGATCCGGGATCGGCTGGGAAGGATTGCGGAGGGAGAAGAGCGGCTGGCAGGGAGGCGAAGCCGGGTGGAGAAGGCGCTGGGGGAGCTGGGAAAGGAAAGATAGCCAAAAAGATAAATCCATATCTTCTAGTTCTAAGGTTGGCCACACCAACGGCTTTTTCGATCGGCATGCCCTTTCAGGACAGCGCACCGCATCGTGGGCCGGATTGCCGCCTCGGGCAGCAGGCCAGGCCTGGCCGAGCTGGATGAGATCGCTCTGGAGAATGCGGGCTTTCGAGCCAGCGAGCGCGACTTTTCCGAAGTTGACCTGGAGAGGACACTCGACACACGAAGCAACGTCGCCCTGCGGGGTCCGGAATGGGAATTTCATCTGAACTTCGCGGCTTCGCGCCTTCGCGTGAAACCGTATTTTGTGCTAAGCTGCAAAGGGTACAAAAAAATAGATTTAAGGCTTGTCCACACTGAATAGCGAAGAGCCTTCTTTTACCGCCACATTAGCCTCTGTCAAGTCTTCACACCTTCGGCTCCAGCCTTCTTCTCACCGATTCGGCGTGCGCTTTCAGTCCTTCCGCCTCGGCCAGAGTAGTAATAGTATCCTCTAGCCCCAGGAGCCCGTCATCGGTGATCATCTGCACACTGATCTTTTTGGTGAAGTGGTCCACATTAAGTCCTGAGAAGACCCGGGCATAGCCGGAGGTGGGAAGCACGTGATTGGTGCCGCTGGCATAGTCGCCTGCCGCTACCGGCGTGAACTTTCCCAAAAACACGCTGCCTGCGTTGCGGATGTACCTCAGGACGTCCATGGGGTCTTTGGTGATGATCTCCAAATGCTCAGGAGCGAAGGCGTTGCAAAAATCCAGAGCTTCGTCCATGTCGCCCGCCAGGAGAACTGCGCTGTGCGCCAGACTCTGCTCCACTATCTCGCGGCGG
>JAABPZ010000238.1 GCA_011391755.1 Methanothrix sp.
AAGATCCAGATCGATAAGGTAATGAGGCGCTTCGCCATCGGCCACAAAATTTGATTGCTTTTCTAAGGACGTGATGTGTTTTGGCAAATTACGATGCAGATCGATCCTCCATGGGCACTCCTGCCCCGGTTGAGGTCGGAAAAGAGTACGATGTTAATATTGAGGACATTGCCAGGGAAGGCGACGGCATTGCCCGATTGGAAGGTTTTGTGATCTTCGTGGCAGATACCAAAGTAGGCGACGCAGTCAAGATCCAGATCGATAAGGTAATGAGACGTTTTGCCATTGGTCACAAAGTTTGAATTTACCTGATTCATGACAAATGAGGTCGAAGGTTCTCAGAACCCGACCAAATATTTGTTTGATTTTATAATAATCACGTGGCCAGGATGGTCTTCAAATCCTCCAGAAATAGGTCAATGTTCTCCCGTGTCATATGCTTCATCAGAATCAGGCGCAGGGCTCTATTGGGCTCGCGGGTCATGGAGACATGCCAGCCTCGTTTCATAAGCTCCTCGCGCACCTTTGCCGGGGATGGGACCATTAATGCCACCACATTCATGATGGGCTCGATGGCCGGCGAAATGCCGATTTCTCTTGCGCCTTTTACCAGATGATGAGTCAGATCCATACAGTAGTCGATGATCTCTTTGAAGCCTTCCCGGCCCAGATGCATCATCACGGCATAAGTGGCCGCAGCAGCCGCTCCGCTCCTCGTGCCGGTTAAAGATGCCTGTCTCGCTCGGGTGAGATAATGGGTCTCCGTCTCCAGGGCACTCAAGCATTCCTGGCCCCGAAAGAGCAGGCCGCCGGCAGGAATAGTGCTCATGCCCATCTTATGTGGATCGATGGTGATGGAAGAGACGCCCGGCACCGAAAAATCCCAGGCAAATTTTTTATCCAGGAAGGGCAGGACAAAGCCGCCAAAGGCAGCATCCACATGCAGGTGAATGCTCCGCTGCTCCGCCATTTTGGCCAGCTCCTCAATGGGGTCAACCTGGCCATACTCAGTTGTCCCGGCTATGCCCACCAGGGCTATGGTCCTCTCGTCCAGCAGAGACTCGACCGACGATAAGTCAACCATAAGATTCTCATCAAGCTCTGCTTTTCTTACCTCCAGACAGAGAAGATCTCCGATCTTATCGAAGGAGAAGTGGGCCGAGGCGGGAACGACAATATTCCCGTCTTTTCTGCCCGCCTCATTCCTGGCCGCCCGGATGGCCTGAATGTTGGACTCCGTGCCGCCCGTGGAGACATAGCCGGAAGCCTCCGGGCAGCCCAGCATCTCGCCCAGCATCGAAACGACGCGCTCCTCCAGTTCAGAGACGCCCGGAAACAATCCCGGATCGCCAAGGTTAGTCTCCAGGAACATGTTGTGAGCCCTTACCGCTATTGGGTGGGGCAGGGTGCACATAGTGGATAAGAAGCGGTCATAGCTGTAGTCACGTGCTCTCGTTTCCGCCAGGATGCGCATTACCTCATCTTCGGGAAGGGCTTTGTCTCTCATTTATTTGGTCCTCATTTCCATTAGCTTTGTTCTTTACGGCTCTATTTCCTATTTCTCAGCGCACTGAGCATAAGGATCTTCTCAGATCTAGCTACCGTTTCCCTGACCGTGGCCACGGCATCGATGTTGGCGGATATGCTGGTGATGCCGATCTCCACCAGCCGCTTGGCCATCTCCGGGTATGATCCGGCCTGGCCGCAGATGGAGGTCTTGACTCCTGCTTCGTTGCAGCGCTCCACCACGTACTCGATGAGCTTGAGGATGGCAGGATGCAGCTCGGAATACAGTTCGGCCACGTTCTCGTTGTTGCGGTCTACCGCCAGGGTGTACTGGGTCAGATCGTTGGTGCCGAATGAGACGAAATCGATTCCGTCCTCAATGAAGTCTTCAATGGTGAGCGCGGCGCCGGGCGTCTCCACCATGATGCCCACATCGATCTTCTCCAGGTCTAAGTCTTCATCAACCATGATGGCCTTGGCCTTCTGAAACTCGCGAACGTGCTGTACCATGGGCAGCATGATGCCCACGTTGGTAAGGCCCATTTCATGCAGCTTCTTAAAAGCCCTTATCTCCAGGCGGAAGTGATCCGTCTCCGTCAGGTCGCGCCGAATGCCGCGCCAGCCGAGCATGGGATTGTGCTCGTGAGGCTCGCCCTCGCCGCCTTCCATGGCCCGGAACTCGTCTGTGGGCGCATCCAGGGTGCGCACCCACACCGGTTTGGGGTAGAAGGCATCGGCCACCACCTTGATGCCCTTAACCAGCTCGTTGATGTACTCCTCGGTCTTGCCGTTCTTGATGTACCAGTTGGGGGTCTTGCCCTGGCCCAGGATCATGTGCTCTATGCGCAGCAGCCCCACGCCATCAGCCATTGTGGCCGCTGCTGCCTCAGCTCTATCCGGTTCGCTGACATTGACCTTGATCTCAGTAGCCGTAATGGGTTTAGTAAAGACCACGCCCCCCCCGCTAGCTGCGGACGCTGGCTTGGCAGACGCTGCCAGGGCCAAGCGACCTTCGTAAACAATGCCCTTGCTGCCATCTACTGTGATCTCCATGCCTTCTTTCAGGATCGTTGTGGCTTTCTTAGTTCCCACCACAGCCGGACAGCCCAGCTCGCGGCTCACAATGGCTGCGTGGCAGGCCATGCCTCCTTCGTCAGTGACAATAGCTCCGGCACGCCTCATGCCCGGAACCATGTCCGGCATGGTCATCTTGGTGACCATGATGTCTCCCGGCTTGACCTTATCCAGCTCCCTGCCGCTGGCAATCAGTCGTACAATGCCCGTGGCTCCACCCGGTGCGGCTCCCAGGCCCGTTAACAGAACCTTGCCGCTCGCGGCGAGCGCAGGCTCTGCCTTTTTGGCGTTATTGATGGTGGTGATGGGGCGGGACTGGAGGATGTAGATCTTGTCCTTCTCTATGCCCCACTCGATATCCTGGGGAATGCCGTAGTGCTTCTCCAGGATCTCGGCATATTTGGCGAGCTGTATTGCCTCGTTGTCTGTGAGAACGATGGCCTCTTTCTTCTCGTCCGGGACCTTGGCCGTGACCGTCTTCTGGGTCTTAGGATCCCTGATAATCATGATCTCCTTGGTGGCGATG
>JAABPZ010000239.1 GCA_011391755.1 Methanothrix sp.
AGCGGTGGTGTAGCCCATGCGGGCATAGCGGTAGCCCATGGCATAGCAGTTGGGAACTGTATAGCCTGTCGAGGGCCGGCAGACGGCCGTGCGCGGCTCGCTGCCCAGTCGGGCATCATCGGGCCTCATAATCCGACCGGTGTTCACCTTCTTGCCGGCAATGTGGGAGTGGGCGTCCACGCCACCCGGCATGACCAGAAGGCCGCGTGCATCTATCTCTTCTCCTTTAGCCTGCATGGCCATTCTGCCCTTATCAATAA
>JAABPZ010000240.1 GCA_011391755.1 Methanothrix sp.
TATTCCCGTCAGGATATCTTCATCGCTGGGAAAGCTACTGTCCACCATCTTTCGGAGGCGCAAAGCCAGGCCGTCCATGCGATAGGCCGTGCCCTCCACCTCCACTCCGGCAATGGCACAGGGAATCACCACATCGGAGAGGAGCGTCGTCGGATTCTCATAAGGATCGATCTGAACGACCGGGATACCTGCCAGGGCCTCGGCTGTGGCGCGAGGGAAGTTGGACACCGCATCTGCGGCTATGATCAGTGCCGCATCGACGTCTCTCTTGGCCAGCAGATCGCAGGCAGCCGTCTCGCCAGGATTGAAATAGGGCCTGCCCCTGGTGAAGTCTACAGACATGGGATAGCCGGAGGACCAGGCCAGAACCTGCCCGATTCCACCTACATTGTAGTGTCCGCGCATGGGCATAATCACAAATTTGGTATGGCTGTTCAGCTCCGCCACCAGGGAGAGGGCGTTGTCTATGTTCTTGTAACGGCCCCGGCTGTGAGTGATGCCCAGACCAAAGAAGACCGCCCCGAACTTGGCAGCTTTCAGTGTAGCCGCAATATCGGCCAGATCTGCCTTGAGAACGCCCCCCACCTCGTCAGGCACGCTTTCACCTTTTCCGGCAATAAGCATGCGCAGCGCCGATATCACCTCATAATCAGAGCCTGGGCTGATCCGTATGAATTTGTCAGCATTCTTGGAGGTCTTTGTCTCGCGGACATCTACTACGATGATCTTTCGGCCTTCGCGACCCTCTGGCGTAAATTTACCGCAGGAATTGGAAGAGTAGCGCAGAGAATGTCTGGGGTGAGCTTCCGCGGGATTGCAGCCCCAAAAGACAATGGTGTCGGCCCGGTTCTTTACCTGGCCTAAGGTTGCTCCGGGCAGCCCCTTCTCCTCGATGCCTATCACGGACGGCCCGTGGCAGACCGTGGCTGTGGAGTCGAGCACGCCGCCTACCTCTTCCGCCAGGAGGATGCCCTTCTTGGCAGCCTCGCATGACGTGGATGCCCAGCCGTAGAGGAGGGGTTTGGCTGCCGCGAGGAGGATCTTCGCGGCTTTGTCGTATGCTTCCTGGAAGCTCACAGTCACCAGCACGCCGTCTTTTCGAATCATGGGGCTTTTTATTCGCGCGTGACCCATGATTTTGCTGGAGCCCAGACGGCAGGCGTGCCTGACCCTCTGGATCTTTCCGTCTTCCACCTCTACATTAATATCGTCGCACAGGCAGCCGCAAAAAGAGCATACGGCATCTTTTATCATAATCGCTTCAGACATTACTCACGCCCCCAGGCCAAAGAAAAGCTCGCGAATATTAAGGACGGGTGAATTTGTCGCTGCCACTTCCACCTCTAATCCTTTAAAATGGGGCGTGCCGCATCCTCCCGTCTCCGCTCCCACTAACACATTGGCCCAGGGACCCATGGGTATGAATACCATGCTATCCGGCAGCCCGCCGTCCGCCTTAGCCGTGAGCACTACCTGGCCAAACTCGTTTTTGAGCAAAACATTCTGTCCCTCGGACAACCCCAGCGATTTAAAATCCTTTTCAGATAAATGGCATATGGCTACTGCTTTAAAGAAATCAGTGGACATTTTGCTCTCGCATCCCGCCCCTTGGGCTAAAGTGCGCCCGGAGATCATGGTCGCCAACAATTCGCATCACCTAGCTGTTTCAGGTTCCATTCCCTTATCCGGTAATAAAAGGTGCTGTTGTGATTTTATTATTTTTATACAGTATTTCCTCTTCTCTTGAATTTTTCAAGGCATTACTTTAATATACATCATTATCATGAGAATACAGTCCACCGATATGGAGTTGAGTTTTTTGGCGGGCATAGCTTGGAAGTTTGGAAACGATATAGATACGGATGCCATCATTCCCGGGCGTTATCTGGTTATCAATGATCCGGGGGAGCTGGCAGCTCATCTCTTCGAGGGCGTTCGCCCGGAGATGGCAAAGATGGTGGCCCAGGGTGACTATGTTGTGGCGGGGGAGAACTTCGGATGCGGATCTTCCCGAGAGCATGCTCCCATAGCTATGAAGGGGGCGGGAGTAAAAGCCGTAGTTGCCAAATCCTTTGCCAGAATATTCTTTAGAAACTCCATCAACATCGGCCTGCCTCTGTTTATCTGCTCCGAGGAAGATAAGATCGCCGATGGTGCAGAAATAGATATAGACATGACCGGTGGAGTGATTCACAACATATCTCGCAGGGAACACTACAAAACTACTCCTCTTCCCGATTTTCTCCAGGAGATTGTTGATGCGGGCGGACTCGTGGAATATACCAGGCGACAGGTGGCCAAGGTGACGACATGAATTATAAAGTACCAGTTATCCCAGGTGACGGCATAGGCCCGGAGATCATAGCCGAGGGCCAAAAAGTCTTGCAAGCGGCAGGAGATAAATACAACTTCTCTTTGGATTGGACGGAATACTCTCTTGGGGCGGAGCACTACCTGAAGACAGGAGAATTGGTGAGTGAAGAGACCTTGAAGGATCTGGGCCGCTTTCCCGCCATCTACCTGGGTGCCATCGGCGACCCGCGCGTGAAGCCGGGCATCCTGGAGAAGGGCGTATTGCTGGCCATGCGCTTCTACTTTGACCAGTATGTGAATTTGCGGCCCGTTAAGCTCCTGGAGGGCGTCTGGACGCCCCTTAAGGATAAGACTCCTAAGGACATCGATTTCGTGGTGGTTCGCGAGAATACGGAGGACTTTTACGTCGGCATAGGCAGTCGCGCACGCCGGGGCAAGAGCCACGCTGATTTTGAAATCAAGCGAAAGCTTTACAATATAAAATTTGGCCTGGATATCGATACCGATAGCGATG
>JAABPZ010000241.1 GCA_011391755.1 Methanothrix sp.
TCATCGTTCATGGGCACATCCAGAATAGACTGCACAGCTTCCGTCTTGCTGATCTTCTTGGATTTGAGCCTCTCCCTATTGAGCATATTCAGGAAATCGGTATTCCCGCCAATGTTGAGCTGGTAGGTTCTGTCCAGGACGCAGGCTCTGTCTTTGAAGAGCTGGGTTAGAGCGCGATGTACAATGGTGGCACCGATCTGAGATTTTATGTCGTCGCCAACAATAGGCACCCCTGCCTCCTGGAATTTTTGGGCCCACATTGGGTTGGAGGCGATGAAGACTGGCATGCAGTTAACAAAGCCGACACCTGCATCTAAGGCCGCTTGCGCATAAAAGCGCGTGGCCTCTTCCGAGCCTACCGGCATATAATTTACCAGCACATCAGCGCGGCTCTCTACCAGCTCTCTTCTCACGTCGCAAGGCTCTTCATCTGCTACGACGAATCTCTTGTCCTCAGGATAATTAAGCATATGAGGAGCAACGCCGTCTAAAACCGGCCCCATCTTGACCTCGACGTTTTTGCGGGGAACATCAGGATAGAAAATCTTGGTGCAGTTGGGTGGCGCAAATATGGCATGGCCTACGTCTTTTCCCACCTTTCGCACATCTATGTCATAGGCCGCTACCACATCGATATCGCCAGCTCTGTAACCACATACATCATAATGCATAAGTCCGATGCATTCGTTCTCATCCGTATGTTTATAATATTCGATCCCCTGAATCAGGGAACTTGCGCAGTTTCCCAAGCCCGCGATTGCCAACCTTATCTTTTTCAACCTCTTTTCCCCTCCTGGGTCAAATGAAGCTCGGAGACCTGAATTCGGAGTCGCAGCTTCGTATAAATACAGGACATATATAACATTATAGGCCTTTGTGCTTTTATCTCTGGCTTTGGCCTAATCTTTCACAGCAGGCGTCAGCATGGTTCCGAGCATACGGGAAAGCTGCTCTTCCAGCTTTGCCCTGCCTGTATCGCTTTCCTCGTACTCTATTCTGTATGTTCTGGGAATATCCGTCAGGTATTTTGAGCCTTGCGGGTGAATAAGGATTGTCTCTTTTCCCAGGGTATGAGCAATGCCCAGGCCATACATCACCCCGCCGTCCGGTCCCGTGAGATCGGCAATGATCACTGCCGCGTGATTGAGTGAATGCCACATCCCACGCACGGCAGATCTACCGTTCCTGATGTCTTCTGCCTCAACAATAGGCAGGTTGTTGGCCCGGCTAGCATTTTGAATGGTTTCTTCATTTCCTCGCAGGTTCGCATCCTGGGGCAGGAGCAGAAGGAGCGTCCTTGCGCCTACCGGTTCGCCTGCCTGTCCAAATATAGGACGGGTGCGCATGAGGCTGAGCATCTTTTCCAGCCTCAGGAACTCCGAGTCGATATGCTCAGAGGCAACTTTTTGCAAAGCCGCATACCGATCCGAGGTGCTTTGCTCTACCAAGTTTGCCGGAAGCTGGATGATAAAGGCATCCACGAAGCCGAACTCCCACTGGGCGCTATTGGCCGCCTGCTGGGGTGTCAGAGCGATATCAGGTTTATAAAAATAGCTTGCGGTCCGATTCTCCATCCGAAACTGCGCCAGAATGGAGAGGCAATTTTTGTCCAGGATAGCTACCATGCTGCAGGGGAGCTGGCTTCTGGCAATGCCCCTCTGCAGATGTCTCTCCATGGTCTTCGCGTCAACTATGGCCATGAACTCGTCTATCAGCTTATCTACCTTGGCAGAAAGCTCGGCCTCCATCTCGCCGCTTCTCATCCGGGCTACGTCGTTAAGCATAAGCACACATCCAAATTCTTCCACATCCGCACGGCATGATTGCCTCGACCATAATAGTTTCTGACCAGCTCCCTCTCCTGGTAGCCGGCTTTTCTGTAAAGCTCTACTGCTCCCGGCTTACCTAAAGCGGCCTCAAGTCGGATCGCCTGGGCACCTTGTTGTGCCAATATCTCCCCTAAAGACTGGAGGAGATTGCTGCCGATGCCTTCCCTGCGGTAACCGGGATGAACGTCCAGGGTATAGACGGCACCTGCCTTTCCACTGGTATATCCCATGATGAAGCCTAATACTTTCTTCTCCGGCTCACAGGCCACCAGAGACACTGCATAGCGTATCAGGTAGGCGAACATCTTGGGCGGAAAAGCGGTCTCCTCCGGGAAGCAGAGCCCCTCGATCTGCACGATCTGGGCCAGATCCCCGGGCTCAGCTCTCCTGACCATCATTTCTTCTCTGGCACCTTACCAGAAACCTGTTTCAAGACATCACCATAGGCCCCGAAGACCTCCGGAATATCGATTGTGCCTATCACATCCACTACGCCTAACGCGGCGATGGCCCGGCCCTCTACTAATATGGGGGCCACAGACACAGGAATACCTCGATAAGCTCCCTCGTTCGGAGTGGTGCGAATGCTCTTGCCGGTTCGAATAACCTCTTCCAGGACAGGTCCGCTGTATTCATTATCCAGAACCTTTCCTTTCTCCACCCGCACGCCGGGAAATCTCGCAGAGCGCATTGTAACTGGAAGCTGAACGATCTCATTGAAGGCGAGAGCGAGTGCCGCCAGATCCTGAGATCTAGCGTCATCTGATATCACGAGTCGGGACATGCTGACGATATTGGTCTCTGATATCAAATAAATCCTGCCCTTGCAGTTTTCCTATTAGCTCTTAAGTTGCTTCATTTTGAGAAGCCTGGCCTGGAAGCCATGGTACTTGGCAAAGCCTTCTGCATCTTTCTGGCTCAAGGTCTGAGAGTCGAAGGAGACCATGTCCTGAGCATAGAGTGCATCGGGCGATTGGCGGCCCAGGGGAATGGCATTTCCGCAGTAGAGCTTCATCTTGACCGAGCCGTTGACCCTCTTTTGGGACTGGTCCAGGAAGGCATTCAGATCAGGATATAGCGGATCCTCCACCAGGCCCATATAGGCCAGCTCCGACCAGGCCTCATCCACCATGACCTTGAAGCGAAGCTCGGCCCGGGATAAGACCAGACGCTCGAGGTCCTTATGCGCCGTGAGGATAATAGTTGCCGCAGGATGCTCATAGTTCTCGCGCGCCTTCAGGCCCAGCACCCTGTCCTCCACCAT
>JAABPZ010000242.1 GCA_011391755.1 Methanothrix sp.
ACAATTATTAGATCACCGAGCAGTTCCGCTGCTTTGTCCAAGCGTTGATCCGTTTCACCTTCGGCGACCATCTTTTTATAATTTGTTTCTTACATTATATCTCTTTGCCTGGGTAAGACAAATGCTAAAAGCTATCGCTCTTGGACACGGAAATCAGACGCTCCACACCGCCGTTCTCCATTATGAATGCCGCCACTGAGGCAGGCACCAGGCTTGCCCAGTCACATTTCTCTCTCATCAGCTTGCGGATGGCCGTACCGGAGTACAGGTCTCTCTGGTACATGGGCGGCTTTCTTATCTGAATGCCCGCTTCGCCGATGAGCTGAACCACCAGAGGATTATTGGAATAGACCACATCAAAGCGAGGCACCATGGATTGCAGGTGAGAGGCCCATACCGAGTTTCGTTTGATATCCTGCAAAGGCGTGACGACAGAGCGCTCTCTCAGATCGCTTTCGCTTAAAGCCGCATAGATCATTTCCATCCTCTCGCCGCCGGTGAAGGGATTTTCGGGAGTGTGGCTCTCCTGAGCGCTGCCGATTACTATCACAATCTCCTCTACCTCCTTTGCGATCTTCTCCAAGACCGCCTGATGCCCCAGATGATAGGGCTGGAAGCGCCCAATGTACAGTCCACGCATGAACTTCAAATCCACCTACTTGCCTATGACCTGCTTTCCAATCAGCTTAATGGCGCTTTCCTTGTTGGGGCCGATGGGCGAGCCCACCACGATCTGGGTGACGCCGGTCTTGAGAAGCTCATCCACCCGTGCCCGGCAGTCCGCGGGCGCACCGGAGACGGAGAAGGCCTCGGTCATCTTTGTCGTCACAGCCGCCATAGCCGCTTTGAAGTCATATTTGGCAATGGCCTCGGAGATGGTCTTCGCCTCATCCCTGCCGATGCCGTGCCTCTCCAGCACGTTCTCAGGCGAGCCGGCCACGATAAAAGCCACCACTATCTTGGAGGCATTAATGGCTTTGATCGGATCTTTGTCGGCGCTGAAGCTGGCATAAGCGCAAATCTGCACATCCTCCGGCTTTCGGCCCGCCTTTTTTGCCCCTTGTCTGATCATGGGCACGGCGAACTTGAAGTCCTCGGGATGTGAGGCATTGATGAGCACGCCGTCCGCTATGGCTCCAGCCAGCTCCAGCATCTTCGGCCCCTGAGCGCCGATGTAAATGGGAATTTTGCTGGTGGCAAAGGCCATCTGCGCGCCTTTGAAACCGGCCTGGTTTACCTGCTCGCGGGCCAGAAAAGCGCGAATGGCCTGGACTGATTCCTTGACCCGGGTGAGAGGCTTGTCCCAGTCGATGCCCATCTTTTCGAAGGTGGCTTTGTCTCCTGGGCCTATGCCAAGGATGGCCCGCCCGCCGGACAGCTCGTTTATGGAGGCAATGGACGAGGCGATGATGGCCGCATTCCTGGTGTAGGGATTGGTGACGCCCGTTCCCAGAGATATCTTATTGGTCATCATTGAGAGCACGGCCAAAGTGGTCCAAACATCCCGGTTATTATAGTGATCTGTGATCCAGATATTTTTAAATCCAGCATCCTCTGCTAGCTTTGCCATATAGCCTATCTTCAAGACCGATTCGTCAGGCACAAACTCAATTCCAAACAACTCAAATCTCCTCCAGCTCGATGCGGTCCCCGGCCTTGAGGCAGAACGCCTCGGCGGCATTACCCTCGTTGACCGCAATTTCTGCAAAGCCATGGCTTCCCAAGGTTATAAGCGGTTCGATCCGGCGCGCCTGGGCATAGGTCCTAACTCGTTTCAGCTTTACCCCCATCAGTTTCACGGGGAAGGCCGGCAGTTTTCGCATATTCAGAATGAGGTTGCCAAAGCCATCCACATAGATGATCGTGGCCTCGACTCCCCTATCCGTCTTCTTCGCTTCTCCGAAATTCAGGTCATTGGGCCGGACCCGAGGTCCCATGCCCGCCGGACTCTTGCCCAAGGCCAGCAGGGCCGCCACAGGCGCGAAGACGTCCCGGCCATGGAAGGTGTTGGAGGCCGGGGCCGAACCCAGGCCCTCAAAAGAAGCGATCCTGTAGGCTTGCGGGAAATTGCCTGGCGTGCAAAGGCTTCGTGCTGCCGGCAGAAGCAGGCCGTTGTCAGGTCCCACAAAGATCTGCCCGCCGCTCTCCACCACCAGGCCCAGCCTTTCCGTGCCCACTTTGGGATCAACCACACCGATGTGAATGGTTCCTGTGGGAAAGTAGCGGACACTGGAGAGCAGGGCAAAGGCACCGGCGCGCACGTCCTGGGGCGGGATGTCGTGAGCGATGTCTACGAAAGCAATATCCTGGGCTTTATCCGCAAGCCGGGTGAGGAGAACGCCCTTCATCTGAGCGGGATAGAAGGAGCCGAAGTCGGAAAGAAGCGTTATGATCTTCAATTGGGGAGCACCTGTATGTCTGTCTGCCTGGAAACCACAAGTTCATCTTTGCCCTGAAAAGTCGAGACTGTGCCTCTGATATTTACCCGATCGCCCGCTTTTATCCGAGCTTGAAGCTCCTTAGCGCCCGCATTGGCTGGGATAAAAACCGGAAGCGGCGTGGAGTCAAGATTAAGGAGCAGGTTGCCGCCGCTTTTGGTTGGCATTATCTCTAAAACCAGTCCTTCTACGGAAAGGCCAGCCTCCTTTTGGGATGAAGAATCAGAAGAACTATCCTGCTCATACTCTTCGGGAGCGAAGGCCCAAAAAGCCACCGCCAAAGATCCCAGGGCCATGAAGAGCAATACTACTACTATCTTCTCCTCTTTTTGCATCCTCATGATCTGCCACCCTCTGCTAGAGCCCAAGCTACGGCGCAAGCCCTGCGCGATTGCGCGGAAAAATTTTATATGAATTTTACTATTATTACTTTTTCTCTTCCGGCTTTGCCCCAAAGCGCTCCTGCCAGCCCTTCTCCAGGTTATCCAGGCAGATGTCGCATACGCCCTTGTATGCGCCCTCGGGATAGGTGAGATTGTGGACGGGGGCCTTTATGGGAAAGAGCAACGGTCGGGCACGGGTACATAGTTCGCAATCAGCCATTTAGATTCATCTCCTACGGAGGGAGGATAGTGGTTC
>JAABPZ010000243.1 GCA_011391755.1 Methanothrix sp.
TGCAACTCGTCCAGAGCAGCGAGCCTCAGCAGTCCTTCTATCTGGTCTGTAACATAAGTAAAGCTCCTGGTCTGCGTGCCATCGCCGAAGATGGTTATGGGCCTGCCGTTCAAAGCCTGATCTATAAACCTGGGGACGGCCCTGGCATAGATGCCGTCCGATCTTATTCGCGGGCCGTAAGTATTGAAGATGCGCGCAATTCTCGTGTCCAGGCCGTATTGTTTCCGGTATGCTACTACATAGGCCTCTCCGCATCGCTTAGCCTCGTCATAGCATCCCCTCGGCCCGATCGCGTTAACGTTTCCATAATAGCTCTCCGGCGTTGGCACCACCTGCGGATTGCCATAGGTCTCGCTTGTGGATGTGTAAAGGATCCTTGCCTCATGCTTCTTTGCGATCTCCAGAGAGACCATCAGTCCGATGGTGTTCGCTTTGAGGATCTCAATCGGGTAATGCTCGAACTCAAAGGGCGAGGCTCTGCTGGCCATGTGGATCACCAGATCCAGTCGATCTTCAAAGCTGATCGGATCAGAAATATCATGCTCCACGAAGCGAAATCTGCCAGAATCCAAAAGATGCGAAATGTTGGACTGAAGGCCGCTCGCAAGGTTGTCCAGACATATTACTTCCGCACCTTGGGCCACAAGAACGTCACAGATCCATGAGCCAAGAAACCCAGCTCCGCCTGTAACAAGTATCCTCTGGCCCTGAAAGGATATGCCCCCAAGATCTCTGTTGATCTTCTCAATCTCCCTCTTGTTATCCCATGCCATTAATACCAATCCTAAATAAATCTCGTAAATCAGTCAGTCAGCAAATCCTTCATAAAGGCCCTCAGATCATCGGCGAACTCCTCTCTAGACAGGGCCATCTCTATGCTCGACTTTATCCATCCCAGCTTGTCGCCGATATCATACCGCTTGCAGCTAGTTACCAGACCAATTGATCCATTCAAATGCCTTAGAGCATCTGTTAACTGTATCTCGCCTCCGTGTCCAGGTTCAATATCTCTAAGGATATCGAATATGTCAGGCGTCAGGATATATCGACCAATAGCCCCAAGATTGGAGGGTGCATTTTGGGGAGACGGCTTCTCCACTATGTCCTTTATCTCATAAACGCCATCTTCCAGAGACACGCCATCGATGATGCCGTAATCTTTAACCTTATTCTGCGAAACTCGCTCCACAGCTACAACTGTCCTATGATATTTATTGAAGGCGTCGATCATCTGGCTGGTGCAGGTCTTCTCACCGTTGCAGGGAACGGTTATTGTGTCACCCAATAGTACAGCAAAAGGCTCTTCGTCACAATGCCGAGCTGCATGAAGTATCGCATCACCTAAACCTTTTTGCTCTTTTTGTCTGATATAATGGATATCAGCCATATTTGAGATCTGCTTGTCCTGATCGAAGAGCGTCGGATCTTTCTTCTGCTTAAGCTTTCTCTCCAGCTCGCATGATAGATCGAAATGATCTTCTATGGCCCTTTTTCCTCGTCCGGTTATTATCAGGATATCCTCTATTCCAGATGAAATGGCCTCCTCCACTACATACTGGATAACTGGCTTATCAACAACGGGGAGCATTTCCTTAGGCTGTGCGCGGGTTATGGGAAGAAACCTCGTACCCATTCCGGCAGCCGGTATCACTGCTTTTCTAATGGAGGATTTACTCAAAAGAAATCACCCTTAAACAACAACCTTACCAGCATATTCCTTCTGCATCTTTGCATGAGAGAATTCTTCTGCCTTCAATAATAACCCTGGATCGCATGAGTTCGAACTCCTTATCCAGATCTCCAAACTCAGGCCATTCTGTTAGAACGAGGCAGGCATCTGCATCAGTCAGCGCTTGAGAAGCGCTCTTGCAGTACTCTATTTCAGGCAGTATCTCTCGCATAGACTCATTTGCCTTGGGATCGTAAGCTGCAACCAGTGCACCCCTTCCTACAAGCTCTTTTATAACTGGTACTGCCCTTGATTCCCTCACATCATCTGTATCGTTCTTGAATGCAAGACCGAGAACTGCTACTCGCTTACCATTAATATATTCTATATTTTTTAAAAGAATTTCGACTATTTTCATAGGCTGCTGCTCGTTTACTTCTATAACGGATCTGAGCAGAACCGGAGTCACTTCCATTCTCTCTGCAAAATGGATGAGTGCTGAGACGTCCTTCTGGAAGCAACTTCCCCCAAAGCCTACGCCAGCATTTAGGAAGTAGGGAGTGATCCTGTGATCCAGGCCGACTCCCTTCATGACCTCATAGACATCGATACCCAGTTTCTTGCAAACGTTTCCTATCTCATTGGAGAATGATATCTTCGTAGCCAGGAAAGCATTGGATGCGTACTTGATCATTTCTGCCGCGATTAGGCCAGTTCTAACAATTGGCGCATCGATCCCACGATAGGCTGATTCAACCGTATCACCCGCCAATTCATCAGAACTACCGATCACGATCCTATCCGGCTTCATGAAGTCCTGGACCGCCAGCCCCTCCCTCAGGAACTCCGGGTTCATGACGAAGCCAATCTTGCTTGCACTTTTATCGCTATGCTTCAAGACCGTAGGCATCACCAGATTCTGTGTTGTTCCTGGAGACACAGTGCTCTTCACTGCCACCACATGGTACTTCTCCTTGTCCTCAAGAGAGTTCCCGATCAAGGTGCTTGCTGATTCAATCATAGATAAATCTGCACTGCCATCTGGGAGCGGGGGAGTGCCGACGCAGATCAGAGTAAGGTCGGTACTAACAAGATCCTCGTAGCCTGTTGTTGCCAGAAGATTTCGACCAACGTGTGCAGATAAAAGTTCCATTAAGCCCCTTTCGTAAATAGGCGACATCCCACAGTTGATAGCTTCTACTTTATCCTCATCGATATCGATCAGGATAACAGAATGCCCAAGATCTGCGAAGCAAGTAGCTGAAACTAGCCCAACATACCCTCCACCTACTATGGATATTCTCATAACCAACACCAACGGTCAAATGATACGGATTTGGCTAAAGGATCTAACATGGTGACTTCCTCCCCACCCTAAAGGATGGGGCTTCCTGCTTCGACGAACCG
>JAABPZ010000244.1 GCA_011391755.1 Methanothrix sp.
CACCACAGTTCACAGAGAACGCACAGAGCGACTAACTAACAACTGGAAAAACATAGTAACCTGAGGTTAGCAATTGGAAATAGCGAAGAGCCAGTAATAGTAAATAATAGTAGCGGCAGTAGTATGAGGTGTTTGAGATATACGAGGGACGGCACATGGGCACCCTGACTATTATCCTCACGGACGGGCCCTACATCTCCCAGTATGCTGAGATGGCCTACAAGATTGCTAAAGCGGCGAAAGCTAAAGCTCACCGTGTAAATATCTTCCTCTACCTGGATGCGGTTGCTATCCCCAAAGCCGGCCAGAATCCTGCATTTTTTGCCAATGCGGGAGAACTCTTCGCTGAGCTGGCCCGGCTGGGGGTAAAGGTGGAAGCCTGCCCCAGGTGCGCCACAGCGCGCGGCTATGCGCCTGAGGGCGGAAAGAGCGAGGACTATGTGGAGGGGATCAAGATCACCAGCCTCTACCGCCTGGCAGAGATGCTGGAGGAGAGCGACAGGGTGGTGACTCTAACAAGATGAGATCCTTTTTCTTTCTCCTGGACAGTGCCCCCTACGGCAACGAGAAGGCATTTGGCTTGCTCAATGCGGCAGCGGTGAGCAGCAAGATGAACGTAGCTGTGGGCCTTTACGGGGACGGCGTCTACCTGGCCTTGATCGGTCAAGACAGCAGAGCTTTAGGGCTGCCCAATCACTCCGACATTCTTTACGCCTATCCGGAGATGAGGATCTTAGCCCATGAACTATCTCTGGCGGATCGAAGACTCATGAGCGCCAGCCTGGTGGAGAGAGTGGAGCTAATGGATGAAGAGATGTTCTTAAAGGAGATGCTGCAATCGGATAGCATTATACTATTATGAGGATATTTCTTTTAACCAAAACGCCCCAGAACGAGCGCACAAAACTATGCCTGCGACTCTTGGCCAGTTCCGAGGATGCGTTGGTCTATCTGGCCGGGGATGGGGTCTATAATCTGCTGGGCCGGGGGGAGGAGCCCGGCGGCATACGTCAAGCGGCTAACCAGGCAGATAAATCTTTGACTGTACTCGTTCCCAGGCATAGAATCCTGGCCAGCCGGGAAGACCTGGAAGCGAGGGGCATCTCTGCTGATGGGAAGGCAACCGTGCCCGCTGATTTCTATGATCGTCTGGTGGATGACATGATGCGAGAAGGCAGCCGGATTTATACCTTCTAGTTCTGTGCGTCCTTTGTGAGCTTTGTGATCTTTGTGGTGAAATCGTCGTTAGCCACTGGTTAACCTATCTGATTTCCCCTCAGCCCTTGATCAGGCCCTCGTCGCAGAACACCTTCCTTGCCTCCTCAAACGACATGTCGGATTGAGGGATTATGATGTCCGAAGGGAGAATTTCCACCGGATCAAGAGGCTTTGCCAGTTCTTTAATGGTGGATATCAAATTGGCCAGATCCCTGGCATATTCTTCCTTGTTGCCCTGGGAGACATGTTTTACAATTTTGTTGTCGATCTTGTTTACTCGGTCCACAAGATTGTCGTCCAGCCGAAACTGCCCATCACCTAAGATCCTGATGATCATTTCTTAATCTCCTCCTTCATTTTGGCCAGCATATCATTGACGCTGCTCTCTGCCTTTACTTTGGCCAGCTCCCGGTCCAAATCATCGCTGCCGGAGTAATCGGTTAGAGTCCCCGATTCGAGAAGCTCGTCCAGGGCTGCCGAGCGAGCCCGCATGTTCTCCGTCTTCTCCTCTGCCCTCTGTACGGCCATGCCTACATCGGCCATCTCTTCGCTGATGCCTGTCACTGACTCGGTGATCTTTACCTGGGCATCTGCGGCAGAATACTGGGCTTTAATGGTCTCCTTCTTGGTGCGGAAGGACTCCACCTTGGTGGCCAGGCGGCTCTCGGCGTCCATGAGCTTCTGCTGCTGCTCTTGCAGGTCGGCGATCTGCTGGTCGAGCGTGGCCGATTGCGCCTGCAGCGAGGCCTTGTTCTCCAGAGCCTTTCGAGCCAGATCCTCGCGGCCCGCCAGCAATGCCTCTTTGGCCTGACCGTCCAACTTGTCCAGGCCCATCTGCAGCTTGGCTTTTTGCAGCTCGAGTCTCTTCTTGGAGGTGGTGACCTCGGCCACGCCCCTTTTGACATTTTGCAGGAGCTGAAGCTGCTTTTCGTAGGACACGTCCAGGGTCTCCCTGGGGTCCTCGATCTTGTCCATGATCTTGTTCATCTTTGCCTGCACAACGGTGCTCATACGATCTAAGAAACCCATATCACACACTCCTTAAGCTCGATAATATTCTCCAAACTATTTATACCTCTTCGCTTCCCCTCGCGGCTTTCTGGAGTGCGGCCTGACCTGCTATGCCGTATGCCTTTTTGAGCAAGAAGGTCAAATTATCCTGGCCAATGGAGATAGGAGCATCTCCAAGTATTTTTAGGACAGCGTTCTCTACCGACGTACTCCTGGGATTTATCTCCAGCAAATCAAGCTCACTTCCCTTTTGCCAGAAGCAATCCAGGCATTCTTCTAGAGGCCTGGCCTTATCCTCGATGAGGGAGAAGGAGACAGAGTCGGAAGAGGAGCGAGAGCGCTCGGATTCTTCTTTTGCCCCGGCAGAGCGGAAACTGCGCAGGGCGTCGATTATCTCCTCTTTGGATTTGCCCCTAAGCCTGAAGATCAGGAAAGGATCACGATCGAACTGCTCAGCCAAGAGATAATAGACGGCGGCTATGTGCTTGCAGGGGTTGGACCAATCCGGACAGGAGCAATCCGTCAACAGATCCGCACCCTTCCTGGGAAAGAGAGATATGCCGCAATCGGAAAATGCTTCCTCGATTGTTTGCGGCATTTCGCCGGAGAGCAGGCGGGCTGAGAATACTGCTTTATAGGCCATGGCAGCTATGGCTTTCTCCCACTCTTGCGGTGATAGGGGTACCAGTTTTATCGATACATCGTAGGGATCTGCAAATGAGCCTTGCACACGGGCCTGCACCACTCCCGGCTCGACATCGATGGAGATGACCTGGCCTTTTCGGGCATAGCTTTTGCCACGCGTCAATCGGGCGCCCATGTCGAAGGACTCGAGAGATCGGA
>JAABPZ010000027.1 GCA_011391755.1 Methanothrix sp.
ATGCTGGCCGAGATCAAATCTGCGCTTAAGCCACGGACCTTCTTTTCCTGAAGCGGTGGATCGTCCCGACGGATAGCAGCCCAAAGACGGCCGCCGTCCATCCGGCCGCAGGAGTGGGAACTGGAAGGACTGAAGACCGTTCTGAAAAATTGTCTTTCATCATAACTGCCTGAGTATCTGCTGCCCAATGTGGCTTTGTCTCATTATATCCCTGCATCCTGGCGATGATGAGGGCCCCCTGTGAATTATTAATATCCCCAACTTTGTAATAATAATCGGCCGCATTGACCCAGGCAAGAGTGTATTTCTTGTCCAGCACTATGGCATTATGCAGGCAATCCCAGGCTTCGCTATAGCGTCCCAGCTCTATCAGAGAACGACCTTTGTTATTCCATGCCACCTCGTTGTACATGTCGCTGGAAATGGACTTTGTATAGAGCTCCAATGCCTGTTGATTCAATTTCTGAGCGGCCACTACCGCACCTAAGTTATTCCAGGCAGGAGAGTAGTTGGGGTCCAGCTCCAAGGATCTATTGAAGCAGTCCTGGGCTTCTTGCAGCATTCCCATACGGTACAAGGCCACACCTTTATTATTCCAGAAGATTACGCCGTCCGAGGCGGAGATTTGCAGGGCTCTATCAAAGCACTGCACCGCCTCACTAAAATTATGCAAAGCTATGTGGGCCACACCCATGTTATTCCAGGGATCGACAAAGCTTGGCGACTCGTTGATGGAGCGATTGAAGTACATGACGGAATAGTTGGCATAGCCTCGCTGGTATGCCATGAGGCCATAGTGGTTCCAGGTTGGGGCATCAAAATCTCTTCTCATTGGATCATCTTGATCTTGCGAAGTCTGGTTCTCTGATCCATTTGATTGGAGGAGGGATTGATTCCCGTTAAGAATGACGAATGGATTGGTATTGGTGGGATTATTACTATTGATTGAAGAATTACTGGACAGCTCTTGTGCGCCTGCTATTGAGATGCAATTGATTGCTGCAAACAGCAGTGCGGCAATGATGATGAATTTGAACCTTCCCGGACGGGCCATGATTATCATGATAATAAGGTGAACACCCATACAAAAATGCTTGTACAACTTGTTAACATCAGTGCAATCTTGTCGAGATATACTGCAAGGACAATTACTTGAGATCAGAATGCTTAACCAAGTTTCCTCGCCTGCCTTTGGAGACCTGCCGGGTCTGCCCCATCATCAACCTCTGCATCTGGTGCCCGGCCCACGCCTGCCTTGAAGAAGGAGAGATGGATGCCCATGTGCCATATTTTTACGCCGTGGCCCATGCCAGGGCAGAGGCACTGGGATATGATGGAATGTGACTACAATACGACCGACTACCTAACAAAAAATAGAACTAGCAAAAGGATTAAAGGTGCAAAGACATGTACGAAGTAAAAGCCACTGTCTCCCTTCCTATTGCCTTGGCTGAGCTGGATGCACTGGACGTTCTCTGCGATTTCTCATCATTGCTTGTTCCCGAAGCGGTCTGGTTTGAAGTGGAGCACCACGCACCATAGGCCATGGTATCGGGCGATCATCAATATATCAGGTGTTGCGCTTCATAGGAAACTTATAAATCACGCAGATCCCAATAAATAATGCGCTACAAGCTGAAAATGGCGGCGGGTCTTGCCGGCAATACCAGGCACAGTCTTTCTGTTGTGTCTCGTACGCTATGGCACTTCGCAAGACAAAAGGAGATAATTAATGGCTGCACATGCTCTCAAACGTCAGTTCATCAGGGATGCTGAGGGAAATCCCGTTGGCGTTATTCTGCCGCTGGAAGAATTTGCGCTGGTTGAGGAAACACTCAAGCAACTATTATTGGTTCCAAGTACTGCGGGCAAGCTCGCTCAAATAGAAAAAGCGGTAAATGACGATCTCTTCATGGCTGATCTATGTGAAACGATGAATGCATTTGAGCAAGTAGATGCCCAGTGGTCGGAGCCAGACTGATGAAGTATCAATGGCACATCTTTCTCGCCTCATTGAATCCAGCCAAAGGATCTGAACAAGCCGGTCGTCGGACCGTGCTGATTATCAGTCGAGAGAGCATTAACCAAATACTGCCTGTGGTCAACATCATTCCGCTGACCTCTCGAAAGTCTGCTGCTCGCAACATTTATCCGAATGAGGTTTTGTTGCCCGCTGATATTGCCGGCCTGCCGATGGATTCAATCGCCCTGTGCTACCAAGTCCGCACGTTGGACAAGAGCCGGTTGGAAGAGGATGTAGGCGAACTGGTTGATGCAAAGCTACGCCAAGAGGTCATCGAAGCACTTCGCTTTCAGTTGGACATGTAAGCCGCTCTAAATCATCCATTCTAAAGGGCTCTCTTTATCTGGCTCTTCGCTATTTGCCGTCATGAAACAGACTGGGATCAGGTGGTGGCAGGCGCGGATGAGATGGATCTTATGAGAATACTTCATATCGGTCTTTTTCTGGCACATGACCTTCTGGATGCCAAACTTCCCCCGCAGATTATCTCTGAAATCGAGAGAGACAGCACTGCCCAAAAAATGGCTCTGCAGATATCCGAAAAATTCTTTTCCGAGCCGAATGGAGCGGAGGGAATCATCGAGATATATCTATTCTGGGCAAGAACGCGAGAACGTCTGAGCGATCGCGCCAAATATCTATTCTTGGTAGGCTTCGAGCCCAACCAGGCAGACTATGATGCGTTTCATATGCCGGAATTCTTGTATCCCTTTTACTGGATTGTCCGGCCGGTTCGCCTGTTTTGTCAATATGGGCTGAAAAGGCGGATTTAATCAGCTTTCCGCCGCCCATTCTTCGACGTTGCGGCTCTCCTGGCTGAATTTGATGCCCAGCAGTATCACCTTTCTGCAGATCTGCTTGTAGGCTTTCGCATAGCCCTTCT
>JAABPZ010000028.1 GCA_011391755.1 Methanothrix sp.
CTCTGGCCGCACTTGAATTCGATCACATAGACCTTATCTGGGAAGGCCATGACCATGTCGATCCTGCCGCGGCTGGTAAGGACGCTGCTCTGCGCTGCTCCGCCTGTGGCCGAGAGCGCCAGGTAGCAGATGGTGTGGTAGTAGCCCTCGTCGCGCCTGGTCTGGATGTCATAGGGGATGGAGGCGAATATGGCCTTCAGAGTCTCGAAGAAAGCTTCCAGGTCTTCGTTCTGCAAGTGCCGGGACAGCCGCAGAACGTGGGAGCTGGCCTCTGGCTCCAGACCAACAATCGCCAGCAGCAGCGCCTCGGTAAAGGCGGTTTTCACTTCTTGATTGGGGTAGTTCAATGTGAAGATATTGTCCTGCACGTCGGCGATGGTCAAATAGCCGGTCTGGAAGAGCAGGGCTTCGGGCGACAGGCGATCCAACTCGAATGTGGAAAAGGCAGCCTGGCTGACCTGCAGTCCTTCGAGTTGGGGCGGAGAGTAGCGCTTTTCCTGGAGAAGGTTGACCAGGAAGGCAGGCGTGCCCGTCTCGAACCAGTAGCTTCTAAATTCCATCTCCTTGAGGGCGCTCAGCGTCGAGAAGGGGTTGTAGACTTTGAGCGGGCGGGTGGAGAACCGGTAGCCGTTGTAGTGCCGCGCAAGGGCTTTCACCACCTGGGCGGGCGTCTGGCCGAGCGCCTCAGCGAAGAATGCGATATGTTCCCTGAAACAGTCCTCCAGTTCCGGCTGGGTATAGCCGAGCAATGCAGCATACTGCGTGCTCTGCGAGATGTCCTGCAAGTTGTTCAGCGCAGAGAATATCGAGACGCGGCTGAAGCGCGATACGCCCGTCAGCAGCACAAAGCGCAGCAGCGGCGAGACGGCGCTGCCTTTGAGCACGCCGTAAAAGGCGCGCAGCACATCCTGGTTGGCGCGCGCAATCGCCAGACCTGCCTCGCCCTTGCCCAGGTGCTCCACAAGCGGCTTGTCGTATTCGTCGATCAGCACCACCACTGGCTGCTTGCTGCGGCGGTAGAGCGCCTCGATCAATTCACCAAATTGCTCGACTAACGAGGGGCTTTTCAGCGTCACCCCGGCGGCCTCTGCCGTCTGCTCCAGACGATAGGCCAGACCCTGCGAAAGATGTTCCGGCGTATCCAGTGCGATGCCGTTGAAATCCAGCACCACCACCGGATGCGCCTGCCACTCCCAGCGGCCAGGCATGTCGATCCACAGCCCTTCGAAGAGTTCGCGCCTGGCTTCGAAGAGGCACTTGAGGGTGGAGACCAGGAGCGACTTGCCGAAGCGTCGAGGGCGGGCCAGAAAGTAGTACATGCCTTCCGTCGCCAAATGATGGATCAACTCAGTCTTGTCAACGTAGACGAACCCTCGCGTCCGCATGACCTCGAACGACTGGACTCCGATGGATAGCTTTTTCATGCGCGCTCCTCCCAAGCAGTTTGATTACTCAAGCGGATCGATGCGTCATATCACTTATGGTCTGATGAAGCAGATCTGACCTATCTCTGTCCCGCATCCGAGAACTCGATATCCTTCTGGGTCTGGAAGGAGCCGGTGTACTTCTGATCTGCCTTGATCTTCTTGTAGAACTTGGCATACTTGGTCTGGATGTTCCAGGTTCCATCGAAGGCCTGGTCCGTCTTGAAGGCCAGGGTATTGTTGGCAAAATTGTTGCTGCGAACGCTGGAGGTCTCGCTCTTGTCCACATGGCTTAAGTTGAACCTCTCCGTGACCGAGGCTCCCAAGCCCCCCTGGAAGTTAGGAGAGGCCAGTGTCTTATGGCCTTTGAGATTGCCGCCGGTAAAGACCAGATCCTTCTTCTCGGTGAAATTGTCTACCGATCCACTGCGATCAATGGTGCGCAGCGTCTCCAGGCTGATGGAGCCGTTGCCCATTATCTTCTCATTGAACTGCATCGTCGATCCCTGGATGCTATCCTTGATGGTGACCTCGCCTCTGCCTTTTACGGATGTGGACTCAATGAAGAGCATGCCGTTTCTTCCGGAGGGGGCGACGATTGTCCTTTCCTTTGCGGAGTTGACTGTACTCCAGTGGATCAAATACGGTCCGCCTTCCGCAGTGCTCGATCCACCCGTTACAAAGACAGAAAGAGGCATGTAGGTGCCCGCCCCCCGGCCGGGAATGGTGCCGCTCCAGTATCCGTCTTCCTGGCTGCCTGATTCCAGAGCTAGAGCGCAGTCATAGACCTGATCCACGCTTTGCATATCCTGCCTGGTGAGGGGCATCTCAGACAGGCCGTATTTCACCAATGCAGACTTTATTCCTTCCAAGCTTTGCAGGTGCACAGTCACCTTGATCGGCTCATTGGCGGCGGGCTGAGAAGGCAAGGCATTAACATCCAGAATGGTTATAGCTCCGTGCTCTGAGCCCTTCACCCCCGCAATGGAAAGCTCGTAATTTTTTGATCCGGGCAGGCTATCTTTTCCCGCAGGAGAGAGCTCCTGAGTGGCTTGCGATTGGGTTTCATTCTCGACTTGGGACCCACCCTCGCCTTGAGACTCGCTCTGGTCATCATCCAATCCCAGAAGCGTTTCCACATAGCGCAGCAGGTTGGCAATTTTGTCCAATACCACATTGTTTTGCTTCGTTGCCGTGCGGTCCACATCGCTGGCCATCGTTCTCGATACCTCGGAGGCCGTCTCCTCCTGGGCAGGCAGATTGAAGGGCAGGCTGAAATTGCCGACGCTGATGTTGGCCGAAGCCATCGTCACGGCAGACGGCAGCAAAGGACTGCATGCGCGACTCTCAGGTTCATCTAAGACCTGACCGGGAGAACGAAGAAGCTTCAGGCTCAGGCCAAAAGTGCCGCGCACGAGCTTCTTGTCCTGAGTAAAGCCTTCTGCAATTATGGTATCATCGATAGCTTCGCTCACCATCTTTTCGGAAGCGACCGTCGTCTGGCGCTTGGGAGAAAGATATTCGATATTGCCCAGAGGCCCCAGCTTTTTGCTGATAACGAATATGCTGTAGATAGGGACACTTCCGGTGTTGGCCACGGTGCAGGTGAGAAGGCTCTTTTCTCCCGGTACAATGGCCGGCGGCGAAGAGCTGACGAATATTTTGAGTGCGGCAACAACTGCTGCCACCTTGACGGCAGATCCGTCTGATAATGTCAGGCCGCGCGAGTCTTTTCCCCTGGCCTCAAATTGAATTGTGCAATTATCGAAGATCACGGTTTTAGAATTTATAACTCGAAACTCACCCGGCTGCATGCTGCCCAGGGATGACTGCGTGGAGCCGTTCAAAGTTAAAACAACGTCATCCAGGCGATCGTCTCCGGAATTAGTGATAAGGACACTGATCTCTGCCGCCTCACCAGGGCTTACCTCTATCTCAGAGGGCATGAGCTTCAAAGTGATGCCGGGCAAAACGGACATTAAAAGCACGCCCGCTGTGCTGACTACCTCAAAACCGTTACCATCAAATCCCTTCGCAGTAACGTTTATCCAGGTGGTAGAGTTCTTGGTGTAAATGGCCGCCATCTTTACCGATTGGCCGGGAGCCAGTTCCTTGAGAATGCGCCTCTTCCCGTCCCCCTCTAAGGTAATATTTTGCAGGAATTCCTCTCCGCTGTTGCTCAAGATCCAGGTCACCTCGGCGGGCTCTCCTGGAGAAATCCCAACCTTCGAAGGGTCGCCCTGTATCAAGAGCGAGGAGTTTAGTACCCGAAGGCCGAACTTCTCAATGGCATAGACCTCTGCTCCTGCCTGATCATGGGCGATAACCGAAAAGGCGTCCTGCTGGCTCTCAAAGACCGTCACGTCCTTTTGCAGCACCTGAAAATCGCCCGCCGGAAGCTCTGCTATCCTTCCGATCTCCCCCCAACTATCCCTGACAAGAATATCTGTGAGGTTTTCCGCCCCCTTATTTTCAATGCGAATTTGCAGGGAAACCTTCTCGCCGCGGTGCAGTCGCGGGGGGGCAGTAACCATAAGCCGAAGGAAAGGAGAGATCTTCCAGATGTCGAAAGACGTATTGTTAGTGTAGATCCTGCCCCTGGCATCCAACGCTCGCACGCCGGCCGATAGCCGGGTATTATTCTCAATATGCATGGCCCCCTCCAGGAAAAGCTCCTGGCCGGCAGGCAGATACTTTGTAGAGGCCACCTTTCCGGCGCAAGAGATCTGTATGTCGGACAGTTCCATAGCCCCCTGGTTTTTCGCCAGGCATCGGTAGCCTACGACCTCGCCAGCTATGCCTTCCGACTTATTGGCAGTAATGGTCAGTAGGAGTGCAGATGTGTCAGACTTCTCTTCCCCGAGGGGGTCAATGGAAGAAGGACCCGCTGCGTCGGTGCCTGCCGACCCGCCGGGCTTAGCGGCAGGGGCGGCTTTGGTGCTCAGCACCTCTTCCTCAGAAATGGGGCTTGTGATATCCTCGCTTGCGTCCGCCGAGATATACTGGACGCGAGCCTGAACCCGTCCCTGGGAAGGATCAAGCGCAGACACTCGCAGTTCCTCCGGGGAGCCGCTGACGGCCAGCACCTTCCTCTCGCCGCAAACAAGCTCAGATAGTATGCCTAAGCTCCTTCCCCCGCCCACAATCTGCACCTGATGCAACTCCAAGGAGCCGGTGTTCTCCAGGTAGACCTGAGACATTTCGGGCGACTGTTGGACGGTGGCCAAAAGAGATGCCCCATGGGAGGCGACATTCTGCAATGCATTGCTATTCATTTCATTGTCTGAATCGGGATGGTCGGGGATGGAAGGGGGGCTTGATTTCAATTCAAGACGGGATAGCAGTTCAGGAGAATATGATTGCGAAGAGTCGAGGACATTTGGAAATATATAGAATAGGGATGGAACTAGAATAACTAAAAACATGGCTACGCCCAGGAGTGCCGGACTTACCTTATAGTCAAGCCTCCCCCGAGGTAGTCTACCCCTAAAGCTACCTCTACTCATGCCACTACTCCCTTCCTTCCCCTGCCAAACTATCCCTTGCCAAGGATCGCCATTTTCACGATCTGGGCTGATTTAAATTAGACTAAATCCCTTCTCTGCCTTTTTTTATATTTCTATCTATAAATGCGTTTCGGATGTTTAGGGGAAAAAGTCATCTCTGGCATAATTATGGTTTTATAGCTAAGATGATATACTTGGCCGTATGGACCCGTTCCTTGCTTTTCTGGCCTCCGTAATTTTCGTCAGTTTGATCATACCAAGGATTGGTCCGTTCTTAAGTTTAATCGTCTCCTCTATCGTCTTTGGCCTCCTGGTGGGCATGAATGGAGAGTTGCTGGGATATATCTCCACGGGCCTATCCAGGATCTTTTCCTCCCTGGCCATAGTAGTATTCAGCGGTGCCCTGCTGGCGGAGTATCTGCGCAGCACACAGAGCCTGGAGCGAATCGTTGCCGACCTGGGGAGACTGGCCGGCAAAAGTTTGCTCGTCGGCGGAGCGGCCGGCTACCTCATCTCGCTGCCAGTGATGTGCAGCATCACCGCCTACATGATTTTGCAGCCCGTGGTAAGCGGCCTGGCCGGAAAAGAGAGCCAAAACGGCAAAAGGGCCCTTTTCATGACGGCATCCTGCTCCATAATCTCTTTCAATCTCATCTATGCCTCCCCGGTCATGATCACCCTCTCCAAGGGCCTGGGGGCGCAGCCGTACGATCTGCTCATGCGCGGCATTCCCATCTCATTGGTTCTGTTCGCCCTGGCCTACATCCTTATGAAGCATTTTTTCCCGGATATTGAGAAAGCGGAATCAAGAGTAATCAGAGCCCCTCCTAAAATAAGCCGGTCACGTGCCTGGGCTCCTCTGCTGGTACCAATAGCCCTGATCCTATTTGGCGGCCTGCATGAGAAGACGCGCCTTCTTGCCGATCCGGGCATGGCCCTGCTCCTGGGGGCTCTGCTCGGTTTGGCACTGGAGAGAGAGAAGATGCATGAGCTGATTCATGTGGCCGGTCGAAGATCAGGCGTGATATTGCTGGACCTATGCGGTGCGGGCGCTTTCGGCTATGTGGTGGCGCAAAGCGGCCTCTCTCAGGAGATCTTTCGCCTGGGTCATTTTCTGCCAGCTTTGCTCTTGCCCTTCCTGGTGTCTGCTGCTCTGCAGCTGGCTCAGGGGTCCAGGGTGGTGACGGCTACAGTTGCCGCAGAGATCCTGGCAGGCTATCCGCTCCCGGGAGTAACTTTAGCCCTGCTCATTGCATCAGGTGCGTTCATGCTCTCCTATGTCACCGATCCCTACTTCTGGCTCATCAAAAGCTCCACAGGAGCGAGTATGAAGGAAACGGTTATAGGATACACTTTGCCCCTCAGCCTGCTGGGCCTGGCAGCTTTCGCCCTGGCTGCGATATCGTCGATATTATGAGAGGATAATGTGCCTTTGTGAACGGCAGATCGTTCTTCGCGGCTTCGCGCCTTCACGTGAAACCGGACCCGGTTGAATCTCAAGCGAAGGCGCGAAGCTGCGAAGTCAATTGTGTAAATAGGAGGGAGGCAAAAGTCATGGGAGGGAAAGAAATGAGTATTCGACCTTTGCCAATACACATGTACGTCAATCGCCGTATTTAAGGATTGCCGTATTCAGGATTTCGCCAGATCAAAGACCCAGCGGCAGACTCCGGGAGCAACATTGCCGCAGCGGCGAGATTGCATAACCTCCAGGCCCAGATCTTGGTAGCTCTTCTTGAGCGGCTCGATCTGATCAAGCTTCTTGAAGGTATAAAAGTGCAAGCGGCCCTTGGATCTCACCAGAGGCAATAAGGTTTCTAAAATTCCGTCTGCTCCGTAGGGCGCGGGAATGACGGCCCTGTGAAAATCCTTTCGAAGCAGCTTGGCCATGTGAAAGGCATCCGCGTTTATTATCGCGATCATCTTTTCCACTCGATTCAGCCTGGCGTTCTCCGACAGGTAAAGGCACGCTTCGCGACTCTTCTCCAGAGCCAGGACAACGGCGCCCCGGGCGGCCAGGGGAACGGCAAACGGTCCCACACCCGCGAAAGGAAGCAGCACATCCTCCCCGGCCAGGACTGCTGACGCCACCCTCATTCTCTCGTAGCCAAGATGGCTGCTCCAGAAGACATTGGCTACATCCAGACGGTAGAGAAAGCCGAATTCCTTATGCGTGGTGATGGTATTGCCGAGGCCGGCTAAGAGCTCAAAGCTTGCCACCCTTCTCTCACCTTGCAGCTTGGTGGTTTTACTCAGCACGGTATGAATGCTCTTGCCGGAAGAGAGCACAGCCTTTGCAATCTCCTTCTTGTATTCCTCCAGCTCCGGGGCAAGGGAGAGTAT